>JAFIHR010000440.1 GCA_017849325.1 Xanthobacter autotrophicus
CGCCGGCCGGCGGGCGCGGGCGCGCGGGTATAGACCGCCACCACCTCATGGCCGCGCCCGACGATCTCGGTGAGCGTCGGCACGGCGAAATCCGGCGTGCCCATGAAGACGATGCGCATGGCTCAGTTCCGCAACGATAGGGGCCGGATAGGCGCGGACCGGGACGCCGGGCCGGCATGGCCCGCGCAGGGTCGGGCCGGAGCGCCGATGCTTGGCGCGTCCGCGCCGGCGGAGAGGGGGATCAGAGCGGCGCTGCGCGCCGCGCCTGCTTGGCGAACTTCTTGACCACCCGGTCGCGCTTCAGCTTCGAGATATGGTCGATGAACAGCACGCCGTTCAGATGGTCGATCTCGTGCTGGACGCAGGTGGCGAACAGGCCCTGCGCCTCCACCTCCCGGGTCTGCCCCTCGATGTCGAGGAACCGCACGGTGACACGCGCGGGGCGCTCCACCTCCTCATAGAATTCCGGGATCGACAGGCAGCCTTCGCTGTAGACCGACATCTCCTGCGAGGCGGCGATGATCTCCGGATTGATGAGCGCCACCGGCTTCTTGTCCTCACCCTCCCGGGCCACGTCGATGGTGACCACCCGGCGCTGCTCGCCGACCTGGATGGCCGCGAGGCCGATGCCGGGGGCGTCGTACATGGTCTCGAACATGTCCTCCACCAGCTTGCGGACCTCGGAGTCGATCTTGGCAATGGGCTCCGAAATGGTGCGCAGCTTGGGTTCGGGGATAATCAGGATGGGGCGCGTAGTCATGGCAAAGAAATAAGCGATGCCGTTGCGGCGGTCAATATGTTCGCTCTTTGTTCGGCGGCAGGAATCGGCTAAGAGAGGGCATGTCCGATGTGCTCTTCATCCTGGGGTCGCGCCCCGTCACCCTCGCCGAAGCGCTCGCCCTGGCTGCGGGGGCAGGGGTCCTGCTGCTGTTCTTCGGCCTCCTCGCGCTGTGGCGGCAGGGGCGCGCGCGGGCCGAGGCCGAGGCGCGGGTGAAGGCCGAGGCGGCCTACCGCGCGCAGGAGCTGGAGCAGCGCATGCGTGACCTCGCGCGCATCCAGGCGGAGACGGCGGGGCGCGTGCATTCCATGACGGAGGTCATCTCCCAGCGCCAGAGCGAGCTCGCCCGCGCGGTGGCCGACCGGCTCGATTCCACCAGCCACCGGCTGGGCGAGAGCCTCTCCAACGCCGCCCGCGCCACCAACGAGAGCCTCACCAAGCTGGCCGAGCGCCTGGTGATGGTGGAGGCGGCGGAGAAGAGCCTGTCGGACCTGTCGTCCCAGGTGGTGTCGCTGCGCGACACGCTCTCCAACAAGCAGGCGCGCGGTGCCTTCGGCCAGGCCCGGATGGAGGCCATCGTCGCCGACGGCCTGCCCAAGGACAGCTTCGCCTTCCAATACACCCTCTCGGGCGGGCGCCGGCCCGATTGCGCGGTGTTCCTGCCCGGCGATCCGCGCCCGCTGCTGATCGATTCCAAGTTCCCGCTCGAATCCATCACCGCCTTCCGCGAGTCGCAGAGCGCGGAGGCGAAGAAGGCCGCCGCCGCCCGCCTGCGCACCGACCTCATGAAGCATGTGAACGACGTCGCCGAGCGCTATCTGGTGCCGGGCGAGACGCAGGACATCGCCCTGATCTTCGTGCCTTCGGAATCGGTCTATGGCGAGATCCACGAGCATTTCGACGCCGTGGTTCAGGCGGCGTTCCGGGCCCGGGTGGTGCTGGTCTCGCCCTCGCTGCTGATGCTCGCCATCCAGGTGGTGCAGGCCATCGCCAAGGATGCGCGCATGCGCGAGCAGGCGGACCGCATCCGCGCCGAGGTGGGCGCCCTGGTGCAGGATGTCTCGCGCCTGCGCGAGCGGGTGGGGGACCTGGCCAAGCATTTCGGCCAGGTCGGGGACGACGTGTCCAAGGTGCTGATCTCGGCCGACAAGATCGCCAGGCGCGGCACCCGCCTCGAGCAGCTCGAATTCGACGCCGCGCCGTCCGATACCGCACCGGCGCTGGCGGGCGCGCTTGCCGATCCCTCGCGCCGCGCGGCGGAATAGGGAAGCGGGGGAAAGGGCGCCGATTGACCCTTGCGTGTGACAGGCACCGCCCGCATTTTTAAGGAAATATGACGATTCGCGCGGTCCTCGCGCCAGATCCTAGGACATCATGCCCGAATTGCCCGAGGTGGAGACCGTCCGCCGCGGTCTTATGCCCGTCCTCCAGGGGGCGGTGATCGAAAGTGCCGAGGCCCGCCGCCCCGACCTGCGCTGGCCTTTGCCCGAGAACTTCGCCGAGCGCCTCGCCGGCCGCCGCATCGAGGCGGTGGGCCGCCGGGCCAAATATCTCCTCGCGGACCTGTGCGGCGGCGAGGTGCTGCTGCTGCACCTCGGCATGTCCGGCTCGATCCGCATCGAGGGCGCGCCGGTGAAGGGCAAGCCGGGCATGTTCTACCATCCGCGCAACGCCACGAGCCCGCACGACCATGTGGTGCTGCACCTCGCCGGCGGCGCCACCGTCACCTTCAATGACCCGCGGCGCTTCGGCGCCATCCTGATGGTGCCTTACGACCAGCTCGACAGCCATCCGCTGCTGCGCGATCTCGGCCCCGAGCCGCTGGGCAACGCCTTCACCGCCGCCCATCTGGCGCGGGCCTGCGCCCGCCGCCGCACCAGCCTGAAGGCCGCGCTGCTCGACCAGAAGGTGGTGGCCGGGCTCGGCAACATCTACGTCTGCGAGGCGCTGCATCGCGCCGGCCTGTCGCCCCGCCGCATGGCCTACACCATCGCGACCCAGGACGGTGCGCCGACGCGGCGCGCCGAGAAGCTCGTGGCGGTGATCCGCGAGGTGCTGCGCGAGGCCATCCAGGCCGGCGGCTCCTCCCTGCGCGACCACCGCCAGGTTGATGGCGCGCTCGGCTATTTCCAGCACACCTTCCGGGTCTATGACCGCGAAGGCCTCGCCTGCCCCACGCGCCATTGCCGCGGCACGGTGCAGCGGATCACCCAGGGCGGCCGCTCCACCTTCTTCTGCCCGGCCTGCCAGCGCTGACCGCCGCGACTGGGCGCTGGGCGGCTAATCCCCGCGGGCGCACATGGGATGTGCACGGCCGGCGCTTCCCTTGACGCCGCCTCGGCTCTAGAGGCAGAGGGGCACCCTTGCAATCAGTGACGCCTCGGGAGGAAACGGATGGCTTACGAAACGATTCTGGTGGAACAGCACGACGCGGTGGGGCTCATCCGTCTCAACCGGCCCGAGGCGCTCAACGCGCTCAGCCCCACGCTGATCGGCGACCTCAACGCCGCGCTCGATGGCTTCGAGGCCGACCGCGGCATCGGCTGCGTGGTGATCACCGGCTCGGAGAAGGCCTTCGCCGCCGGAGCCGATATCAAGGCCATGAAGGACTTCACCTATCCCGGCACCTATATCGACGATTACATCACCTCCTGGGAGCGGGTGACGCGCATGCGAAAGCCGGTGATCGCCGCGGTGGCGGGCTTCGCCCTGGGCGGCGGCTGCGAGCTCGCCATGATGTGCGATTTCATTCTCGCGGCCGACACCGCCAGGTTCGGCCAGCCGGAGATCAAGCTCGGCGTCATGCCGGGGGCGGGCGGCACCCAGCGCCTCACCCGCTTCGTGGGCAAGTCCAAGGCCATGGAGATGTGCCTCACCGGCCGCATGATGGATGCGGCCGAGGCCGAGCGCGCCGGCCTCGTCTCCCGCGTGGTGCCGGCGGCCGACCTCGTCGCCGAGGCGCTGAAGGTGGCGGGCGTCATCGCCGCCATGTCCCAGCCCGTGGCCATGCAGGTGAAGGAAAGCGTCAACCGCTCCTACGAGACCACGCTGGCCGAGGGCATCCGCTTCGAGCGCCGCGTGTTCCAGGCGCAGTTCGCCTTCGCCGACCAGAAGGAAGGCATGGCCGCCTTCGTCGAGAAGCGCCCGCCGGCCTTCAAGAACGCCTGAGC
>JAFIHR010000010.1 GCA_017849325.1 Xanthobacter autotrophicus
GCCGACCTCGACAAGGCGAGCGAGGACAACGAGCGCAACGGCCTCGTGATCGGCACGCCGTTCGGGCAGATCGGCTGCGTGCAGATCGCCGGCCTCATCGCGCGGCGCATCGTCTGCTTCGTGCGCGAGGGCGAGCCGATCGGGGCAGGGGAGCGCTTCGGCCTCATCCGCTTCGGCTCGCGGGTGGACATCTACCTGCCGCCGGGCACCAGGGTGCAGGTGGCCGAGGGCCAGCTCACCGTGGCCGGCGAGACCCTGATCGCCGACCTCTCCGGCACCACGGCACGCGACACCACCTTCCGCGTCAGCTGATGCTATAAGCTCGCCCCGATGGAACCGCCCTTTCCCCCCTTCGAGCCGGAAGGCCCGCCGCGGCCGCGCCTGCCGCGCCTCGGGCGCATTCCGGTGCGCATGCTGCTGCCCAATCTGGTCACGCTCCTGGCGCTGTGCTCGGGGCTGACGGCGGTGCGCCTCGCCATCGAGGGGCGGATCGAGCTGGCGCTCGCCGCCATCGTCTTCGCCGCGCTGCTGGACGGCATCGACGGGCGCCTCGCCCGGGCGCTGAAGGGCACCTCGCGCTTCGGCGCCGAGCTCGACAGCCTCGCCGATTTCGTGAACTTCGGCTGCGTGCCGGCGCTGATCCTCTATTTCTGGGGGTTGAAGGAGGCCGGCTCGTTGGGCTGGATCGCCGCCCTCATCTTCGCCATCTGCGCGGCGCTGCGCCTCGCCCGCTTCAACGTGATGCTGGACGACCCCAACCGCCCGCCCTTCGCCGGCGATTTCTTCACCGGCATCCCGGCGCCGGCGGGGGCCATCACCGTGCTGTTGCCGGTCTATGTGGAGCTGCTGGGCCTGCCGCACGGCACCATGAGCGCGCCGGTGGCGCTGCTCTATTGCGTGGCCATCGCGGTGCTGATGATCTCCAACGTGCCGGCCTGGTCGGGCAAGACCATCGGCCGGCGGGTGCGGCGCGACATGGTGCTGCCCCTGTTCGTGCTGGTGGCGCTCTTCTTCGCGCTGCTGGTGAGCTATCCCTGGGCGGTGCTGTCGGTCTGCTCGGTGCTCTATCTCGCGCTGCTGCCGGTGTGGACGCTGCGCTACCGGCGGCTGATGCACGCCTGGAAGGCCGCTGCGCTGGCGAAGGCCGAGGCCGAGCCGACCGCCTGAGGGCCGGGCAGGCCGCGCGTCTCACGGCCGCCGAGCCGCCTCCCGCAAAGGCACCTCCGGATCATCCCGGAATTCGCCGTGTCCGGAAAAGCCGCTATTTTTCCGGGTCATGAGTTTTGCCACCTCCTCCCATGCGGCCGATGGTGCCGCGCCCTCGCCCCCTCCGCCCCGGCGGCGCGGGAAGAGCGGCGCGCTCACGCGCGCGGAGGAGCTGCGCGGCAAGATCGCCGACGACATCATCGGCGGGCGTCTCGCCCCCGGCTCGGCGCTGGAAGAGGTGGAGATCGCCAAGCGCTACGGCGTCTCCCGCACTCCGGTGCGCGAGGCGCTGCGCGATCTGGCGGCGGCCGGCCTGGTGGAGATGCGGCCCCATCGCAGCGCCCTGGTGGCGCAGCCCACGGTGGACCGGCTCACCGGCATGTTCGGCACCATGGCGGAGCTGGAGGCGCTGTGCGCCGGCCTCGCCGCCGTCAACATGACGGCCGCCGAGCGCGCCGAGCTCCAGGCGCTGCACGCCGAGCTGGCGGACCTCACGCGGCAGGGCGACGCGGTGCGCTACGCCCAGTTCAACGAGCGCTTCCACGCGCTGCTGTGCCGTGGCAGCCACAACGATTATCTGGCCGAGCTCGCCATCGCCACCCGCGCCCGTACCAAGCCGTTCCGCGGCACCTCCGTCGGGAGCCTCGGGCGGCTCGCCTGCTCGTTCCAGGAGCACGACCACGTGGTGCGCGCCGTGCTGCGCGGCGACCGGGCGGAGGCGTTCACCGCCATGCGCACGCACATCCTCGACATGGAAGTGCCCCAGGGCTTCGCCCGCCCCCGCGGGTGAGGCCGGGCGGCCCGCACCGGCGCCGCCGTCTCCCGCGACCATCCCGGCAGCCGAGGTGTCCAGCCGGCCCGGTCCGGCATGCCGCCGCCGGCCGGGCGCTCCGCCGGCCGTCTTGTCCCCAACTGTGGATCACGGTGATCGCTGCGCCGGTTCCGGCAGGCTGACACGCGCCTGTCGCAGGCGGCCGGAAAGGCCCGCCGCTGCAAGCGGATGAGGACTTTATTAACCATTGCGGCGCACCATATCTAGTGGGTCATAGGCAACTAGGCTACTATGAAACGTGTTGAAGGCGCCGGGAGTGGCTTGAACCTGCGACGGGACTCACTTAGCGTTCGGGGCCTCGGCGGTGACGCCCCCTGGGGGTTCTGTTGGGTGGGCCGTCGCCGCGGGTTCCCACGTACGCGAATTTCAGACCCGGACCGGTGATGCGCCGCGCCCGCCGTCCGAGTCTTGCTTGCCACATTCATCTGCTAGTGTGATCGGCCCTTGGGGCCGAGCCGGAGGAGCATCGGTCATGCGCGTTGAACGCCGCTACACGCACGAGGGTCGTTCCCCTTACGCGGACATTCCGTTCCGCGAGACCGTGAGCGAGATCCGCAATCCCGATGGCTCCGTGGTGTTCCGCCAGGAGGGCATCGAGGTTCCCGCGCAGTTCTCGCAGGTCGCGAGCGACATCCTCGCCCAGAAGTATTTCCGCAAGGCCGGCGTGCCGGCGCGCCTCAAGAAGGTGGAGGAGAATGCCGTTCCCTCCTTCCTGTGGCGCTGCGTCGCCGACGAGGCGGCGCTCGGCGCGCTGCCCGAGAGCGAGCGCCTCGTGGGCGAGCGCTCGGCCAAGCAGGTGTTCGACCGCCTCGCCGGCACCTGGACCTACTGGGGCTGGAAGGGCGGCTATTTCGACAGCGAGGCCGACGCCCAGGCCTTCTTCGACGAGCACCGCTACATGCTCGCCATGCAGATGGCCGCGCCCAACTCGCCGCAGTGGTTCAACACCGGCCTGCACTGGGCCTACGGCATCGACGGGCCGGAGCAGGGCCACTTCTATGTGGACCACGCCACCGGCGTGCTCACCGCCTCCACCTCGGCCTATGAGCATCCCCAGCCCCACGCCTGCTTCATCCAGTCGGTGGCCGACGACCTCGTGAACGAGGGCGGCATCATGGACCTGTGGGTGCGCGAGGCGCGCCTGTTCAAGTACGGCTCGGGCACCGGCTCCAATTTCTCCGCGCTGCGCGGCGAGGGCGAGCGGCTCAGCGGCGGCGGGCGCTCCTCCGGCCTCATGAGCTTCCTGAAGATCGGCGATCGCGCCGCCGGCGCCATCAAGTCGGGCGGCACCACGCGGCGCGCCGCCAAGATGGTGGTGGTGGACGCCGACCATCCGGACATCGAATCCTACGTCGACTGGAAGGTGGTGGAGGAGCAGAAGGTGGCGGCGCTCGTCACCGGCTCCAAGCTCAACGCCCGGCATCTGAAGGCGGTGCTTCGCGCCTGCGTGAACTGCGAGGGCGACGATGACCATTGCTTCGATCCGGAGAAGAACCCGGCGCTGAAGCGCGAGATCAAGGCCGCCCGCAAGGCGAGCGTGACCGACGCCGCGATCCGCCGGGTGATCCAGTATGCCCGCCAGGGCTACAAGGACCTCGACATCGCCATCTACGACACCGACTGGGACGGCGAGGCCTACATCACCGTCGCCGGGCAGAATTCCAACAACTCGGTGCGGGTGACCGACGCCTTCCTGAAGGCGGTGGAGCGGGACGACGACTGGAATCTCATCCGCCGCACCGACGGCAAGGTGGCGAAGACCGTCAAGGCCCGCGACCTGTGGGAGAAGATCGGCTCGGCGGCGTGGCACTGCGCCGATCCCGGCATCCAGTTCCACTCCACCATCAACGACTGGCACACCTGCCCGGCGGGCGGCGACATCCGCGCCTCCAATCCGTGCTCGGAATACATGTTCCTCGACGACACGGCCTGCAATCTCGCCTCGCTGAACCTCCTGCAGTTCCGCGACGCCGAGAAGCAGTTCGACGTTCAGAGCTACGAGCATGCCGTGCGGCTGTGGACGGTGGTGCTGGAGATCTCGGTGCTGATGGCGCAGTTCCCCTCGCGCCGCATCGCCGAGCTTTCTTATGAATACCGCACCCTGGGCCTCGGCTACGCCAATATCGGCGGCCTGCTCATGTCGAGCGGCATTCCCTACGATTCCGCCGAGGGCCGGGCCATCTGCGGCGCGCTGTCCGCCATCATGACCGGCATCGCCTACGCCACCTCGGCCGAGATGGCGAAGGAGCTGGGCCCGTTCCCGGCCTACAGCGCCAATGCGCAGGACATGCTGCGGGTGATCCGCAACCATCGCAGTGCCGCCCACGGCCTGCCGAGCGGCTATGAGGGCCTGTCCACGCTGCCCGTGCCCCTCGATCATCGCTCCTGCCCCGACCGGCGCCTCATCGACCATGCCGTGCACGCCTGGGACAAGGCGCTGGCCATGGGCGAGCAGCACGGCTACCGCAATGCCCAGGTCTCGGTGATCGCCCCCACCGGCACCATCGGGCTGGTCATGGATTGCGACACCACCGGCATCGAGCCCGACTTCGCTCTGGTGAAGTTCAAGAAGCTGGCCGGCGGCGGCTATTTCAAGATCATCAACCGCGCCGTGCCGGAGGCGCTGCGCGCGCTCGGCTATGGCGAGGCGGAGATCGCCGAGATCGAGGCCTATGCGGTGGGCCACGGCTCGCTGGCGCAGGCCCCGGCCATCAATCTTGCCACCCTCGCCGCCAAGGGCTTCGACGAGGCGGCCCTCGCCAAGGCCGAGGCGGCGGTGAAGAGCGCCTTCGACATCAAGTTCGCCTTCAACCGCTGGACCTTCGGCGAGGAATTCATGGCCAGCGTGCTCAAGGTGAGCGCGGCCGATCTCGCCGACCCCAAGTTCGACCTTCTCGCCCACCTCGGCTACTCCAAGACGGACATCGAGGCGGCCAACATCCATGTGTGCGGCGCCATGACCCTCGAAGGCGCGCCGCACCTGAAGCGCGAGCACCTGCCGGTGTTCGACTGCGCCTCCCCCTGCGGGCGGCTCGGCAAGCGCTATCTCTCGGTGGAGAGCCACATCCGCATGATGGCGGCGGCCCAGCCCTTCATCTCGGGGGCCATCTCCAAGACCATCAACATGCCCAACGAGGCGAGCGTGGAGGACTGCAAGGAGGCCTACCTGCTCTCCTGGCGCCTCGCGCTGAAGGCCAACGCGCTCTATCGCGACGGCTCCAAGCTCTCCCAGCCCCTGAACGCCCAGCTGGTGGCCGACGAGGAGGACGAGGACGAGGCGGTGGAGGCCCTTCTCGCCCAGCCCGCCGCCGCGCGGGCCGCCTCGATCACCGAGAAGGTGGTGGAGCGGGTGGTGGAGCGCATCGTCGAGCACCGGGTGCGCGAGCGCGAGAAGATGCCCGACCGCCGCAAGGGCTATACCCAGAAGGCGGTGGTGGGCGGCCACAAGGTCTATCTGCGGACCGGCGAATATGATGACGGCCGCCTCGGCGAGATCTTCATCGACATGCACAAGGAGGGCGCGGCGCTGCGCTCCCTCTTGAACAACTTCGCCATCGCCATCTCGCTCGGCCTGCAATACGGCGTGCCGCTGGACGAATATGTGGACGCCTTCACCTTCACCCGCTTCGAGCCGGCCGGCCCGGTGCAGGGCAACGACACCATCAAGTACGCCACCTCGATCCTGGACTATGTGTTCCGGGAGCTCGCGGTGTCCTACCTCTCGCGCTACGACCTCGGCCATGTGGATCTGGCGGAGACCGGCTTCGACGCCCTCGGCAAGGGGGTGGACGAGGGCAAGGCGCCGGCCAATCCGGCGGCGCGCGTCGTCTCCAAGGGGCTGGTGCGCGGCAAGACGGTGAACCTGCTCGGCGTGCCCGGCGGCTCGGGCGAGCCGCGCGCCGCCGCCGACAACGTCACCGTGCTGCGCGCCCCGACCTTCGGCGCCACCGCGCTCAAGGCCGAGCTGAAGGAGCAGCCCGAGGCCGGCGAGGCATCGCCCGACGCGGCGGCGCTGGAGGCGGCGGTGGAAAGCCTGATGGAGAAGGCGCTGCCCTGGAGCCCCACCGCCCGCGAGGCCGAGCGCCGCGCCGAGGCCCGCGCCCGCGGCTA
>JAFIHR010000441.1 GCA_017849325.1 Xanthobacter autotrophicus
ATTCGGTCTATTGCCTCGGCAATTGCGCCCTCGGCCCCTCGGCGCTGGTGGACGACACCCTGATCGGCCGGCTCGATGCGGACCGCCTCGCCGTGCTGTGCGATCCCGACCGCAAGGTGAGCGAGGCGCTGCCATGAGCCCTGCCACCACGAGCCCCGCCACCATGAGCCCTTCAACACCCTCCGATGCCCCGGTGCGCGTCTTCATCCCCCGCGATGCCGCCGCCCTCGCCGTGGGCGCCGAGCGCGTCGCCGAAGCCATCGCCGCGGAGGCGGAGGCCCGCGACCTCGCCGTGGAGATCATCCGCACCGGCAGCCGCGGCATGCTCTGGCTGGAGCCCCTGGTGGAGGTTGCGACGCCCGCCGGCCGCATCGGCTACGGCCCGGTGGCGCGCGCCGACGTGGCTGGCCTGTTCGACGCGGGCTTTCCCTATGCCGATGGCCATCCGCTCTGCCTCGGCCCGGTGGAAAAGCTCGACTGGATGCGGCGGCAGCAGCGCCTCACCTTCGCCCGCGTCGGCGTCATCGATCCCCTCTCGCTGTCCGACTACACCGCCCATGGCGGCCTTTCCGGCCTCAAGGCGGCGCTGGGCCGGATCGGGCAGGAGATCGTCACCGAGGTGAAGGAGTCCGGCCTGCGCGGCCGCGGCGGGGCGGGCTTTCCCACCGGCATCAAGTGGCAGACCGTCCACGATGCCCGCGCCGAGCAGAAATACATCGTCTGCAACGCCGACGAGGGCGACAGCGGCACCTTCGCCGATCGCATGCTGATGGAAGGCGACCCCTTCCTGCTCATCGAAGGCATGATCATCGCCGGCGTCGCGGTGGGGGCGAGCCGGGGCTACATCTATCTGCGCTCGGAATATCCCAACGCCCTAAGCATCCTCGCCGAGGCGATCCGGCGTGCGGAAGCCTCCGGCGTGCTCGGGCCGAATGTGCTGGGCTCCCATCACCCGTTCCATCTGGAGGTGCGCCCGGGCGCGGGCGCCTATATCTGCGGCGAGGAGACGGCGCTGCTGGAAAGCCTCGAAGGCCGGCGCGGCATCGTCCGGGCGAAGCCGCCCATCCCGGCGCTCAACGGCCTGTTCGGCAGGCCCACCATCGTCAACAACGTGCTCTCCTTCGCCGCCGTGCCCTTCATCCTGGCCGAGGGGGCTCAGGCCTATGCGGAGTTCGGCATGGGCCGCTCGCGCGGAACGCTGCCGGTGCAGCTCGCCGGCAACGTGAAGCGCGGCGGGCTCATCGAGCTCGCCTTCGGCATCAGCCTGCGCGAGATCATCGAGGACCTCGGCGGCGGCACCCGCTCCGGCCGGCCGATCCGCGCCGTGCAGGTGGGCGGGCCGCTGGGCGCCTATCTCGGCGCCGACCAGCTCGACGTGCCCATGGATTACGAGGCGCTCTCCGGCATCAAGGCCATGCTCGGCCACGGCGGCATGGTGGTGTTCGACGACCGGGTGGACATGGCGCGCCAGGCCCGCTTCGCCTTCTCGTTCTGCGCCAGGGAATCCTGCGGCAAGTGCACGCCCTGCCGCATCGGCGCGGTGCGCGGCGTGGAGCTGATGGACAAGATCCTGGCGGGCGATGCTCCCGACACGACCATCGCGCTGCTGCGCGACCTCACCGGATTGATGACCGATGCATCGCTGTGCGCCATGGGCGGGCTCACCCCCCTGCCCGTGCTCAGCGCGCTCGATCATTTCCCCGAAGACTTCGACCGTCCCCCGCTGCGCGCGGCTGCGGAATAGGAGGCCGTCATGAGCCTGATCAAGGAGATCGATTACGGCACCCCGATCCGCGTCGCGGACAAGAGCGTGACCCTCACCATCGACGGCGCCCCGGTCACCGTGCCCGCCGGCACCTCGGTGATGGCGGCCGCCATGACGCTCGGCACCAAGATCCCGAAGCTGTGCGCCACCGACAGCCTGGAGCCGTTCGGCTCCTGCCGGCTGTGCCTCGTCGAGATCGAGGGCCGACGCGGCACCCCCGCCTCCTGCACCACGCCGGCGGAGGCGGGCATGGTGGTCCACACCCAGTCCGCGCGCCTGTCGGCGCTGCGCAAGGGGGTGATGGAGCTCTACATCTCCGACCATCCCCTCGACTGCCTCACCTGCGCCGCCAATGGGAATTGCGAGCTGCAGGACATGGCCGGCGCGGTGGGCCTGCGCGAGGTGCGCTACGGCTACGAGGGCGACAACCACGTCTTCGCCAAAACGCCGGGCGGCGCCGCCAACGCCCGCTTCCTCGGCAAGGACGCCTCGAACCCATACTTCACCTATGACCCGGCGAAATGCATCGTCTGCAACCGCTGCGTCAGGGCCTGCGAGGAGGTGCAGGGCACTTTCGCCCTCACCATTTCCGGGCGCGGCTTCGCCTCCCGCGTCGCCCCCGGCGCGGGCGATTTCTTCGGCTCCGAATGCGTCTCCTGCGGCGCCTGCGTGCAGTCCTGCCCCACCGCGACGCTGACGGAGAATTCCGTCATCGCCCTCGGCCAGCCGGAGCATTCCGTGGTCACCACCTGCGCCTATTGCGGGGTGGGCTGCTCGTTCAAGGCGGAGATGCAGGGCGACACCGTGGTGCGCATGGTGCCCTTCAAGGAGGGCAAGGCCAACGAGGGCCATTCCTGCGTCAAGGGCCGCTTCGCCTTCGGCTATGCCACCCACAAGGACCGCATCACCAGCCCGATGATCCGCGAGAAGATCACCGATCCCTGGCGCGAGGTGTCGTGGGACGAGGCCATCGCCCACGCGGCGAGCGAGTTCAAGCGCATCCAGGCCGCCCACGGGCGCGAATCGGTGGGCGCCATCACCTCCTCGCGCTGCACCAACGAGGAGGTGTTCGTCGTCCAGAAGCTGGTGCGCGCCGCCTTCCGCAACAACAATGTGGATACCTGCGCGCGGGTCTGCCATTCGCCCACCGGCTATGGCCTCAAGACCACGCTCGGCACCTCCGCCGGCACGCAGGACTTCAGGTCGGTGGCCAAGGCGGATGTCGTCCTCGTCATCGGCGCCAACCCCACCGACGGGCATCCGGTGTTCGCCTCGCGCATGAAGAAGCGGCTGCGCGAAGGGGCCCGGCTCATCGTCGCCGATCCGCGCCGCATCGACCTCGTGCGTTCGCCCCACGTCTCGGCGGACTACCACCTGCAGCTCCGGCCCGGCACCAACGTGGCGCTCATCAACGCCCTTTCCCATGTCATCGTGACCGAGGGGATGGTGGACGAGGCCTATGTGCGCGAGCGCTGCGAGCTCGATGCCTTCGAGCAGTGGGCCCGCTTCATCGCCGAGGACCGGCATGCGCCGGAGCTGACCGAGGAGTTCACCGGCGTTCCCGCCGCCGAGGTGCGCGCCGCCGCCCGGCTCTACGGCCGCGCCCACAACGCCGCCATCTATTACGGCCTCGGCGTCACCGAGCACAGCCAGGGCTCCACCATGGTGATGGCCATGGCCAACCTCGCCATGGCCACCGGCAACATCGGCCGCGAAGGGGTGGGCATCAACCCGCTGCGCGGCCAGAACAACGTGCAGGGCTCGTGCGACATGGGCTCGTTCCCGCACGAATTCTCCGGCTATCGCCACGTCTCCGACGACGCCACCCGCCAGGTGTTCGAGATGCTGTGGGGCGTGCCGCTGGACGACGAGCCGGGCCTGCGCATCCCCAACATGCTGGACGAGGCGGTGGGCGGCAGCTTCAAGGGCCTCTACATCCAGGGCGAGGACATCGCCCAGTCCGACCCCAACACCCAGCACGTCACCGCCGGCCTTGCCGCCATGGAATGCGTGGTGATCCAGGACCTGTTCCTGAACGAGACGGCGAAATACGCCCACGTCTTCCTGCCCGGCTCCTCCTTCCTGGAGAAGGACGGCACCTTCACCAACGCCGAGCGCCGCATCAACCGGGTGCGCCAGGTGATGGCGCCGCTCTCCGGCAAGGCGGAATGGCAGATCACCATCGATCTCGCCCGGGCGCTGGGCTACGAGATGGACTACGCCCACCCGAGCGAAATCATGGACGAGATCGCCCGGCTCACCCCCACCTTCGCCGGCGTCAGCTACGACAAGCTGGAGAAGCTCGGCTCGGTGCAGTGGCCGTGCAACGACAAGGCCCCCGCCGGCACGCCGCTGATGCACGTGGACCGCTTCGTGCGCGGCAAGGGCAAGTTCATGATCACCGAGTTCGTGCCCACCACGGAGCGCACCGGGCCGCGCTTCCCGCTGCTGCTCACCACCGGGCGCATCCTCTCGCAATACAATGTGGGCGCCCAGACCCGGCGCACCCATAACAGCGCCTGGCACGACGAGGACGTGCTGGAGATCCACCCCTTCGATGCCGAGCATCGCGGCATCCGCACCGGCGATCTCGTGGCGCTGTCGAGCCGCACGGGGGAGATCGCGCTGCGCGCCGACATCTCCGAGCGGATGCAGCCGGGCGTGGTCTACACCACCTTCCACCATCCCTCGACCGGCGCCAACGTCATCACCACCGACAATTCGGACTGGGCCACCAACTGCCCGGAATACAA
>JAFIHR010000442.1 GCA_017849325.1 Xanthobacter autotrophicus
CGCTTTCTAGAGGAAAGGGGCGATTCCTATGGATAGCATGGATTTGCTTGAAGACGGCGCCCGTACCGAGGTGATCGGTGACGGCTCCGAAATCTTCAATATCGCAATCATCGGTATCGGCTGCCGTTTTCCCGGTGGTATTTCTAGTGCAAGTGATTATTGGGATACCCTAATCAACAAGCGTTGTAATATTCGCAAGATCCCTGAAGAACGCTGGAATCTCAATAATTATTATGATCCCGATCCGGAAGCTGCGGGAAAATCGTACTCCCAGTGGGGTGGCTTCCTGACCGACGACGTCTTCCAGTTCGATCCCGCCTTCTTCGACATGGCGCCGCGCGAGGTCCTGTCCATGGATCCGCAGCAGCGCCTGCTGCTCCAGGTGGCCTATGAGGCGATCCAGGATGCCGGCGTTCCGCTCAAAGCGCTGCAGAAGGCCCGTACCGGCGTCTTCGTCGGCATCTCCACCAACGATTTCGGCCTGAGCCTGCGCGCCCGGCGCGTCGCCTCCGACATCTTCGCGGGCACCGGCTCGGCCTATTCCATCGCCGCCAACCGCATCTCCCACCGCCTCGACTTCCACGGGCCGAGCATTGCCGTGGATACCGCCTGCTCCTCGGCGCTCGTGGCGGTGGACCAGGCGATCCGCAACCTCGCCATGGACACCTGCGACGTGGCGCTGGCGGGCGGCGTGAACTGCCTGCTCGATCCCAGCCCGTTCGCCGCTTTCTCCAGCGCCAACATGCTCTCGCCCACCGGGGCGATCTACACCTTCGACGCCCGCGCCAACGGCTTCGTGCGCGGCGAGGGCTGCGGCCTCGTGCTGCTGAAGCCGCTCGCCCGCGCGGTGCGCGACGGCGACCGCATCTACGGGGTGATTCGCGGCTCCGCGGTCAACCAGGACGGGCGCACGCCGACCCTCACCGCCCCCTCGGACGTGGCGCAGACCGCCATGCTCGAAAGCCTCGTCGCCCACACCGGCCTCGACCCCGAGGATGTGGGCTTCGTCGAGGCCCACGGCACCGGCACGCCCATCGGCGACCCCATCGAGGCGAGCGCCATCGGCCGGGTGTTCGGCTCCCGCCGGGCGGACAATGCGGTGCGGGTGGGCTCCTTCAAGCCCAATCTCGGGCACCTGGAATCCGCCTCCGGCATCGCCGGGCTGATCAAGATCGTGCTGTCCACCCACCACGGCATCGTTCCGCCCAACCTCAATTTCGAGCGGCCGAACCCCGCCATCCCGTTCGACGCGCTGGGCCTCACCGTGCCGGTCGAGCCGACACCCTACGGCGGCGAGCACGACGTGAACCTCGCGGTGGTGAACTCCTTCGGCTTCGGCGGCACCAACGCCTGCGTGGCGGTGGAGAGCTGGCGCGGCGGCGGGGCCAAGCGCCTGTCGGCGCGCCGGGCGAAGGAGGCGCCGGCCGAGCCGGTCTTCATTCCCGTCTCGGCCAACAGCAAGGCCGGGCTCGCCCTGTGGGCCGGCAGCCTCGCCGATGCGCTGGAGCCCACCGGCCCCCTCGCCGAGGTGAGCTACGCGCACCTCTCCGCCGACCTCCGGCACGCCCGCGACCATCTCTCCGAACGCGCCGTCATCCTCGTCGATGCCGCAAAGCGGGACCTGCCGCAGAAGCTCCGCCTCCTCGCTGCCGGCCAGGACGAGCCGGAAAGCGAGACCAAGGCAGGGCCGCACATCATTACCGGCCGGGCCGGCGCGCGGCGCCTCGCCTTCACCTTCTCCGGCCAGGGCGGACAGTGGTGGGCCATGGCCCGCTACCTGCTGCAGAACAATCCCACCTACCGCGCCTTCGCCGACACCTTCGACGAGATCCTGCGCCCCGTCTCCGGCTGGTCGGTGGTGGAGGAGATGCTGCGCGACGAGGACAGGACGCGCATCAACGACGCCGACGTCACCCAGGCGTCCATCTTCTGCAACCAGGTGGGGCTCTACCGCATCTGGCGCGAGCGCGGCCTCACCCCCGAGCTGCTGATCGGCCACAGCTTCGGCGAGGTGGCGGCGACCCATATCGCCGGCTGCATCGACCTCGAGACCTGCGCGCGGATCATCTTCCACCGCGGCCGCATTCCCCATCAGAGCACCCGGCGCGGCGCCATGGCGACGCTGGGCATCACCTATGACCAGCTCGCCCCCCTGCTGCCCGAGGACGAGAGCGTGGTGGTGGGCGCCTTCAACGGCCCGACCGCCAATACGGTCACCGGCATGGAGCCGGCGGTGGACGCCCTCGTCGCCGAGGTGAAGCGGCTCTATCCCGATGCGCTGGCGCGCCGGCTCACCATGGATTTCGGCTGGCACTCGCCCCATCTCGACGATTGCGAGGCCTATTTCCGCGCCGGGCTCGGCGAGGTTTCCTTCAAGGATCCCACGATCCCCGTCGTCTCCACCGTCACCGCCATGTTCGAGACGAGGTTCGACACCGAATACTGGTGGCAGAACCTGCGCCGGCCGGTGAGCTACAAGGCGTCCATCGATTTCTGCCTCGACCTCGGCATCGACACCTTCCTGGAGATGGGCCCCCACCGCACCGTGACGCCGCTGATCCGCGGCATCGCCGGCGAGCGCGGCGCGCCCGTGGTGGCGGTGTCCTCGCTGGAGCGCGGCGGCGACGATGCGCTGGTCATGGCGCAATCCATGGCGACCCTCTACGTCAACGGCGTCGCCTTCGACTGGACCGAGCGGTCCGAAGAGGGCGCGGCCGAGCCGCTCGCCCTGCCGAAGCGGCCGTGGGCCAACGAGCGGCTGGTGCAGCTTCCCCTGGAGGCGCGCAAGGCGCTGTTCGATCCCGACCGCCATCCCCTGCTCGGCTGGCGCGAAAGCGGGCCGGAACCCGCCTGGACCAACGAGATCGGCCTCAAGAGCTTCAAATATCTCGCCGACCACCGCGCCGGGGGCGACACCCTGTTCCCCACCGTCGGCTATGTGGAGATGATGGTGGCGGCGCTCACCGAGATCGCCGGCGAGGGGCCGGTGGAGCTGCGCGACTTCAAGATCATGGATGCGCTCTCCATCAGCGAGGACGACGCGGTGGTGCTGCGCACCTCGTACGATCCCGTCACCAGCCGCCTGCGCATCTCCAGCCTCAAGCGCGACACCGACGAGACCTGGCACCTGCGGGCCGAAGCCTACGGCTGGCAGCACGCCTTCTCCCTGCCGGCCGCCTCGTTCGACCCGGCGCAGCTCGCCGCGCCGTCGGCCATCAGCCGCGAGGACTTCTACCGCCTCGCTTTGCGCCACGGCCTCGATTACGGCCCCACCTTCCAGGCCCTCGACGCCCTCTGGGTCACCGGACCGGAGAGCGCGCTGGCGCGCATCTCCAGCGCCGAGGCGCAGCGGCGGCCCGGCTTCATCGCTTTCCCGGGCCTGCTCGATTCCGTGCTCCAGGCGGGCATCATCGTGGATGATGCCGACGCCGGCCTGTGGACCCCGGGCGAGCCCCTGCCCGAAGAGGAGACGGTGCCCGGCGGCTATCCGCTGAAGCTGCCCATCGGCATCCGCAAGATCCTGGTGGCGGGCCGGCTGCCGTCGGAGGTCATCACCGAGTTCCACGCCCAGCGCGGCGACCATTCCGGCGTCTACCGCATCTATGCGCCGGACGGCACGCCGCTGATGGCCATCGAGAACCTCTATGTGAAGACCCTGAGCGGGCGCAGCGGCGGGCACGACGCCAACGGCTGCGTGGTCATCGAGGAGCATTTCGAGGCGAGCGAGCCGGCCTCGCCGCCGGTGAACCGCCTCGGCCGCTGGCTGCTCGTCACCGGCGATGCGGCCGCCACGGCGCCGCTACAGGCCGCACTGGAGGCCGCCGGCAATAGGGTGGACGTCGCCGATGCCGCCCCCTTCCGCGCCATGGAGACCGACGCGGCCCATGCGCTTGTCGCCACCCGGCTCGCCGAGCCCGAGGGGCTGACCGGCATCGTCTTCGCCGCCACCGCCGGCCGGCACCTGCCGTCCGGGGCGGAGCTGTCGACCCCGACGCTGCTAGATGCGGTGGAGAGCGCCACCATCGCGCTCGTCACCCTCGGCCAGGTGCTCGACCGGCTGCGCGCCGCGCCGGTGCGCCCCGCCCTCGTGGTGCTCGGAAACGGCGGGCGCCCCGTGCCCCCGGACGGGCCCATGAGCGAGATCGGCCTCGCCGACGCCGCGCTGCTCGGCACCACCCGCACCATCGCCAACGAGTGCCAGGAATTCGTCGTCCGCCACGTGGATGCCGATGCGCTGGCGTTCGCCGAAGGCGCCGTGCTGGCC
>JAFIHR010000101.1 GCA_017849325.1 Xanthobacter autotrophicus
CGGCCATCGCGGGACTGGAAGCCATCGCTTTGCTCGTCGTCGCGGTTGCGGCGCGGCCCGTTCGAGCGCCCGTCGCGCGAATCGCGCTGACCGCGGGCCTCCATGCGGTTGTCCCGCTGCTCACGCTGCTCGCGTTGCGGGAAGGGCTGCGGCGCGTCGAGGGCCGAGACGTCGTCCATGTCGTCGTCGTCCAGATCGTCCTGGCCGAAGCCCTGCTGCGGAACGACCTGGCCCTGCATCGCGGCGATGAGGCGCAGGTAATGCTCGGCGTGCTGAAAATAATTCTCGGCCGCCACCGGATCGCCCGAGGCCTGGGCGTCGCGCGCCAGCTGCTGGTACTTTTCAGCGATGTGATGCGCCGTGCCCCGCACCTTCACGTCGGGGCCGTTGGACTCGTACACACGCGTCAGAGGGTTCGAGCCGCGACGGTTGTTGCGGCCGCGCATCCGTTTCTGCTGACCATTTCTCATTTGGGTCGTTCTCTACTCGCTCGGCGAACGCGCCGCCGCTTGCGTCCGGCCTCATCCACACCCGGCTCCAAGAGAGCTTCGGCCGAGATCGTGCTGCCGGAAGACGATGGAACTCAAGGCCGCGCTTCCCCCACACCCGTGGGAGCGGTGGCGCGACGGTCGTCTAACACTTCAAAAAATTATGGAACTGTCCGATCATAGAGCCCCGTTCCACGCGATCACGCGCGGCTGCCCACATCCGTTCATCGCAGCGCACTTTGCGTCAGCGAGCGAACTCCCGGTGATGCGATCGTCCCGTCAGAGGAGTGCCGGAGCGCCGCTTCGGCGCGCTGCCCAGTCACCGCCATCCTCAACGTCCGAATATCTCGTCACGATTTCGGGCGCCAGCATTCCACCCCTCAGGACGAATGCGTCGGTTCGACTCCTGAGAGGCACACTAGCCAGTTCGCGCTGCGGTTCCAAGTGTTTTTTGCGTCATACCGTCGTCCCCCGACCAATGGATGACGTGAGGCGGTTACCGTCTTTCGCCCCCGGGCCCCGGCTTCGCCGCGACCAGCGCACGGGCGATGCCGCCGAGATCCTGCCGCGGTGCAGCATCGACGCGCAGCCCGGCCTGCCGCAGCAGCGCCGCCACCTCTTCCCCCTGCCCCTCGCCCAGCTCCAGGACGCAGACGCCGCCCGGCACCAGCAGCCGGTCGAGGTCCGCGGCGATGGCGCGATAGGCGTCGAGGCCGTCATCGCCGCCGTCGAGGGCGAGCCGGGGATCGTGCAGCCTCACCTCCGGCGCCAGAGTGGCGATGTCGGCGCTGCGGATATAGGGCGGGTTGGACACCACGAGGTCGAATCCGCCGCTGAGCGCGCTGCCCCAATGGCCCACCGCCACATTGGCCCGCCCGGCGAGCCCGGCCCGCGCCAGATTTTCCCGCGCGGTCGCCGCCGCCCCTTCCGAACGATCCACCGCCACGCCGAGCGCACCGGGCCGCTCGACCAGGAGGGCGGCGAGAATGGCGCCGGTGCCGGTGCCGAGATCAAGGATGCGCCAGGGGGCCTCGCGGTCCGGCAGGGCGGCAAGCGCCGCCTCCACCACGCATTCGGTGTCGGGCCGCGGCTCCAGGGTCTCGGGCGAGAGGCGGAAATCGAGGCTCCAGAATTCGCGATGGCCGAGAATGCGGCCCATGGGCTCGCCGGCAAGGCGCCGGGCGGCCACCGCATCGACCCGCCCCAGCGCGGCATCGGACAGCACCTCGCCGGCCCGGGTCAGCAGCTCGGCCGGCGTGGCGCCGAGCCCATGGCCGAGAATGAGCCGCGCTTCGAGATCGGCCGACGCAATGCCCGCGGCGGCCAGGCGCCCGGCAAGCTGGCGGCGCAGCGCGCCCAAGGTCACGCCGCCGCGACCCGACGCCGTGGCGCCCGGATGGAGCGGTCCCGGGCCGCCCTCGCCCATCAGGCCCCCTCGGCCGCCAGCAGCGCCGCCTGGTGCTCGGTGGCCAGCGCGTCGATGATCTCGTCCAGCGCGATGCCGGCGATCACCTCGTCGAGCTTGTAGAGGGTGAGGTTGATGCGGTGGTCGGTCACCCGGCCCTGCGGGAAATTGTAGGTGCGGATGCGTTCGGAACGGTCGCCGGAGCCCACCTGCCCCTTGCGGTCGGCGGCGCGGCCGGCTTCCTTCTTCTGTCGCTCCTCGTCGAGGAGACGGGCGCGCAGCAGGGACATCGCCCGCGCCTTGTTGCGGTGCTGGGAGCGCTCGTCCTGCACCGCCACCACGGTGCCGGTGGGAATGTGGGTGATGCGCACCGCCGATTCTGTCTTGTTCACATGCTGGCCGCCGGCGCCCTGGGCGCGGTAGACGTCGATGCGCAGGTCCGCCTCGTTGATGTCCACGTCCACGTCCTCCGCCTCGGGCAGCACCGCGACGGTGGCCGCGGAGGTGTGGATGCGCCCGCCCGCCTCGGTGGCCGGCACCCGCTGCACCCGGTGCACCCCGCTCTCGAACTTCAGCTTGGCATAGGCGCCCTTGCCGTGGACCGCAGCGATGATTTCCTTGTAGCCGCCCATGGTGCCCTCGTTCTCGGAAAGCACCTCGACGCTCCAGCCCCGGTCGGCGGCATAGCGGGCGTACATGCGGAACAGGTCGCCGGCGAACAGCGCCGCCTCGTCGCCGCCGGTGCCGGCGCGCACCTCCAGGATGACGCCGCGCTCGTCCATGGCGTCCCTGGGCAGGAGAGCGAGGCGCACCTTCAGGGCGAGGGCGGAAATCTCCTCTTCGAGGCGGTCCACCTCGGTTTCCGCCAGCGCCTTCATCTCGGCGTCGCCGCCCGCCTCGGCGGCAAGCTCGCGGGCGCCTTCGAGGTCGCGCTCGGCGGTGCGCAGGGCCTGCACCTGCTCCACCACGGGGGTGAGATCGGACAGTTCGCGGCCGAGGCGCGCGATCTCCTCCCCCTCGGCCTCGCGGGCAAGGGCGGCCTCGATCTCGGCATGGCGGGCCACCAGCTGGTCGAGCTTCGCCAGGGGCAGGGCAAAAGGAAGGGCGGCGGTCATGGCACCTATATGGGAAGCCCGGTCTGCCGCGCGAAGGAGCGCAGCTCGGCGCGCACGTCGATGAGGCCGCTGGTGTCCTTGAGGAGCGGCAGCAGCACCTCGCGCGCCGCCCCCACGTCGAGCTTCAGCAGCACCGACTTCACCGGCCCGATGGCGGCGGGCGAGACCGACAGCGCGCGATAGCCGAGCGCCGCCAGCGCCACCGCCTCCAAGGGCCGCGACGCCAGCTCGCCGCACAAAGTGATGGGCTTGCCGTGGCGCGCGCCGGCGTCGGCCACCATGCGGAAGGCGCGCAGGGTCGCCGGGGCGAGCGGATCGAAGCGGTCGGCGACGCGCATGTTGGCGCGGTCGGCGGCATAGAGGAACTGCACCAGGTCGTTCGAGCCCACCGAGAGGAAGTCGGCGCGGGCCAGCATCTCGTCGAGCTGGAACAGGAGCGCCGGCACCTCCACCATGGCGCCGACGAACACCCGCTCGGGCAAAGCGTGGCCGTGCTTGCGCAGGTGGGTCATCTCCCGTTCCAGGATGGCCTTGGCGTGGTCGAACTCCTCGACCGCCGTGACCATGGGGAACATGACGCGCAGGTCGCGCCCCGCGCCGGCACGCAGCAGGGCGCGCAGCTGGCTGCGCAGCAGGCCGGGGCGATCGAGCCCGAGGCGGATGGCGCGCCAGCCGAGCGCCGGATTCTCCTCATCCACCGTGCGCATGTAGGGCAGCACCTTGTCCCCGCCGATATCGAGGGTGCGGAAGGTGACCGGGCGCGTGCCCGCCGCATCCAGCACCGCGCGATAGAGCTTGAGCTGCTCGGAGATGCGCGGGAAGGCGGAGGCGATCATGAACTGCAGCTCGGTGCGGAACAGGCCGATGCCCGCCGCGCCGGTCTCGGTGATGTGCGGCAGGTCCACCAGCAGGCCGGCATTGAGGTGCAGGTCGATGGCGACGCCGTCCCGGGTGACCGAGGGGCGGTTGCGCAGCGCCATGAACTGGGCCTGCCGGCGGGCGCGGAAGCGCACCTTCTCGGCATAGGCGATCTCGACGTCGCCGGGCGGGCGCAGGTGCACCTCGCCGGCCTGGCCGTCCACGATCATGGGGTCGCCCGCATCGGCGAGGCCGGCGATGTTCTCCACCTGCCCGACGCAGGCGATGCCCAGCGCCCGCGCCACGATGGTGACGTGGCTCGTGGTGCCGCCCTCCTCCAGCACGAGGCCGCGGATGCGCGTGCGGTCGTAGTCGAGCAGCGCGGCCGGGCTCATGTTCCGGGCGATGATGATGGCGTTGTCCGGCAGCGCCTCGCGGGCAGTGCCGGCGCCCCGCCCGGTCAGCTCGCGCAGCAGGCGGTTGGCCAGATCGTCGAGGTCGTGCAGGCGCTCGCGCAGATAGGGGTCGGAGGCGCGCATCATGCGGGCGCGGGTATCCGACTGCACGCGCTCCACCGCGCCCTCCGCCGTGAGGCCGGAGAGCACCGCCTCGCGCATCTTGTGCATCCAGCCCCGGTCGTGGGCGAACATGCGGTAGGCTTCAAGAATCTCGCGATGCTCGCCGGAGGTGGAGAGCTTGTCGTCCTCGAGCAGCAGGTCGATGGAGTGGCGCAGCTTGGCGATGGCCGAATCGAGCTTCACCATCTCGCGCTGCACGTCGTCGGCGATGACGTTGGTCACCTTGATGCGCGGCTCGTGCAGCACCACGTGGCCGAGGCCGAGGCCGTCCGCCAACGACACGCCCTTCAGGTGCAGCGGCCGGCGGATGGCCGGCTCGGCGCCGGGCTTGGCGAGGGCGGTCAGCTCGCCCGAGGCGATCATCTCCGCCAGCACCATGGCGGTGGTCTGGAGCGCCTCGATTTCCTCTTCCGTGTAGGTGCGCCGGGCGCGGTTCTGCACCACCAGCACGCCGAGCGTGTTGCCGCCGCGCAGGATCGGCACGCCGAGGAAGGAATTGTAGATCTCCTCGCCGGTTTCCGGGCGGTAGGAGAAGTCCTTGTGCGAGCGCGCGTCGGACAGGGCCAGCGGCTCCGCCTCGCGGGCCACGTGGCCGACCAGGCCCTCATCCACCCGCATGACGGTGAGATGGACCGCGTCGCGGTTCAGGCCCTCGGTGGCGTAGAGCTCGAGGGTGGCGTCCACGCGCAGCACATAGACGGAGCAGACTTCCGCCACCATGTTGGCGGCGATCAGAACCACGATCCTGTCGAGACGGTCCTGCGCGCTGACCGGCTCCGCCATCACCTCGCGGAGACGCCGGAGCAGGATACGCGGACCGCCGAGCGCGCCACGCATCGGCCGCATCCTTAAAATTTTGCCGGGACTATATCCCCTGCAAGGGCTCGCGTTCTAGGTGTGTCGCCGCCCGGCCTCAGCTATCAAGTCCGTATAGCGAATGCAGAGTCCGCACCGCAAGCTCGGTATAGGCCGCGTCGATCAGGAAGGAGATCTTGATCTCCGA
>JAFIHR010000443.1 GCA_017849325.1 Xanthobacter autotrophicus
AAGCCGTTGCGGCGGCAGGCGGAACACCCGCGGCGCACGGGTATAGATCAGCAGGGTCTCGACCGCGCGCCCGCCGAACGCCTGCGACAGCAGGACCCCATAGCTCGCGAGCTGGGCCACATAGGATTCGCCGATCTCCGCCTCGTGGGCGGGCGGCACGCGGTCGGTCTTGAAATCGGCGAGCAGGATGAGGTCCTCGCGGATGCACAGCCGGTCGATCCGCCCCGAGATCTCGAAGGCGCCGCCGTCGCGGGCGCCGAGCTCGCCCAGAATGGGCACCTCCGCCCGGCTTCCCGCCCCGAACAGCGGCGCGAGCGGCCCGTGGCCCAGCACGCCGAGCGCTTCCGCGAGGATGTCGCCATGAAGCGCCGCGCCCAGCTCCGCAGCCTGATGCCGCAGCAGGCGCAGGCCGGCCTCCTCCCGCCGGTCGGGCGGCAGCTCCGCCAGCCCCGCCAGCAGGCGATGGACGAGATCTCCTCGCAGCAGCGGAGACAGCGCCGGCGTGTCCGCGGCCGCCGGGCCCGGCGCCGGCGCGGGCCGCGGCGCCTCCGCCCCGAGCCGTGACGGCGAGAGGATCCGGCGAACAGGATCCGGCGGCAGGGCCCGGAATGGCGGGGCGGCCTCGTCGGGCATCGGCCCGGCCGCGATCTCCGCCGCGCCGCCGTGCCCGGCGCCGAAGCCGTCACCCTTGCTCCAGCGCAGCACCTCGCCCTCGAAGCCGAGGGCCGGCACCGCGCGGGCCTCGCGCTCCAGCGCCTCGCGCACCAGCTCGTACCAGCAGCCCTCGGGCCGGGCGTGGGGCTTTTCCTTGCCCGGCAGCGCCGTCTCGGCGCCGCAGATGACTACCGCATCCTCCGCGCGGGTGAGGGCCACATAGAGCAGGCGCCGGTGCTCCTCGCGATCGCGGGCCGCGGCCTGCTCGCGCGCCTCGGCCAGCGCCGGCGTGTCCTCCGGCTTGCGCGGCGCGAGGATGGGCACCGCGCGCCCCTGCCCGGCGGGTACGGAAAGCAGCCCCCCCGCGGTGCGCGGGCGCGGCATGTCCACCGTGTCGGCGAGGATGACGAGGGGCGCCTCGAGGCCCTTGGCGCCGTGCACGGTCATCACGCGCACCTCGTTGCGGCCACTCTCCATGTCGCGCTTGGTCTCGGCCCCGCCACGGCGCAGATAGTCGAGAAAGCCGGGAAGGCTCGCGGTCTCGGCCTGCTCGTAGCTGCGGGCCAGCGCCATGAACTCGTCGAGCACGTCGGCCGCCTCCGAACCGAGGCGCGCCAGCATGGCCCGCCGCCCGCCGTCGCGGCCGAGCACCCGGGCGTAGAAATCGAAGGGGCGCAGCGCGCGGGCATCGCCCCGCCACGCGGCGAGGCGGCGCGCGGCCTCCCCCCAGAGCGGGTTCTCCCCGGCGCGGCCCACCAGCTCGTCGATGAGGCGGCCCCTGCGGCCAGGGCACAGCGCGATGAGGTCGTCGTCGGTGAGGCCGAACAGCGGGCTCTTCAGCACGCTCGCCAGCGAGAGGTCGTCGTCGGGCGAGAGCAGCGCATCGGCCAGCGCCATGAGGTCCATGGCGGCGATATGCTCGGCCACCACGAGGCGGTCGGCACCGGCCACCGCCACGCCCGCCTCCTTCAGCGCCCGGATCGCCGCCTCGAAGATCCGCCCGCGCCGGCGCACCAGGATCATCACGTCGCCGGCCTGAAGCCCCCGCCCGTCCCGCGAGGGCACGGCGAGGCGGGCGGCGAGCGCGGCCCGGATGAAGCCGGCGATGCGCCGCGCGAGGGTGTTCACCGGATCGTCCGCCGGCATCTCGTCGAGGGGACGGCGCCAGTCGTCCACCTCGTCGTGCGCCGTGGGCGTCACCGTGGGCCAGAGCTCCACCAGCGCCGGCGCATCGGCGCGGATGGCGGCATGCACCGGGGCAAGGCCATCGAGGGTGACGCCCGCGCGCGCCTGCTCCCGCGCGAAGATGCGGTCCACCGCCTCCAGCACGCCCGGCGCCGAACGGAAGGAATGGGGCAGCTTCACGGTGGGAAAGGCGCGCTTGCCGGCCTGGGCGGCGAAGGTGGCGTGCATGCCGCCGAAGGCGCGCGGATCGGCCCCCTGGAACGAGAAGATGGACTGCTTCTCGTCGCCCACCACGAAGACCGTGCGCGCCACATCGCCCCGCGCCCCGGCGCCGGCGAAGAAATCGGAGGTGAGGCCGCTCACCACCTCCCATTGCTCGGGGCTGGTGTCCTGCGCCTCGTCCACCAGCACGTGGTCGATGCCCTGGTCGAGCTTGTAATGGACGAACGAGGCCGGCACCCGGTTGAGCAGTGCCGACGCCTTGGCGATCAGATCGTCGAAGTCGAGCAGGCCGAGCGCCGCCTTGTGGGCGCCGTAGCGCCGGCAGGCCTCGGCACCCAGCGCCAGCGCCGCCTCGGTGCGCTTGAGCGCCCGCGCGCCGCGCAGGAGCGCGTCGAGATCGGCCATGCGCTGATGCTCGGCCAGCAGGGCGTCATAGAGATCCGGATTGGCGGCGGCGACGGACTTGGTGACGAGCCGGCTCGCCGCCCGCGGCTCGCCCTTGTCGGTGAACCAGACCCGGCGGTAGAGGTCGAGGGCCTCGCCGTCGTCGTCCGCATCCGCCGCGGCAGCAAGGTCCGCGCCGCGGTCGCGGTCGGTCACCTTGTCCGAGGTCGCCAGCAGCTCCGCCACCTCGCCCCAGGCGGCGCGGGGGAGATATGCGCTCTCCAGCATCCGCGCCTCGACCGCCTCCACCGTGTCGCCGGGCGCGATACCGATCGCCGAGGCCAAAACCTCGCGCAGCGCCGCCTGCGGCAGATCGAGCGCCTCGATCTGCCGCCGCTCGGCCACCGCCGCGTCGATGAGCGCGGCGATGCTGAAATCCGACATCTCGGCCATCAGCAGCGCGAGCGCCTGGCCGATCTCCCCGTCCGGATCGGCCGTGGCCTCCACGATCAGGTCGGAGCGGATGCGCGCCATCAGCTCGGCGCCGCCCAATTCGTCCAGCTCCCGGAAGCCCGCCGCCACGCCCGCCTCGAACGGGAAGCGATGCAGCAGGCCGCCGCAGAAGGCGTGGATGGTCTCCACCTTGAGGCCGCCGGGGGTCTCCAGCGCGGTGGCGAACAGGCGCCGCGCCCGCGCCCGCAGCTTCGGCGTCGGGGCGAGGCTGGCGGTGGCGGCAAGCGCCGCGTCGAGCTCCGTATCGGGCAGCGCCACCCATTGGGCGAGGATGGAGAGCACGCGGTTGGCCATGTTGGCCGCCGCCGCCTTGGTGTAGGTGAGGCACAGGATGCGCGCCGGCGCGGTGCCGTTCAGCAGCAGGCGGATCACCCGCCGGGCCAGCACATGGGTCTTGCCCGAGCCCGCATTGGCCGCCACCCAGGCGGAATGGGCGGGGTCCGAGGCGATGGACTGCAGCTCGGTGGCCGCCGTCCTGGCCGGATTTTCCGGCGGCGTGCGGGGGGCGCGGCTCATTCGCCGTCCTCCCCGGCAAGGCCCCATTCCTTCACCCGCGCGAGATGGTCATAGGCGCCGAAGCGGCCCTTCCATTGCGGCGCCGCCAGCGAGCGGTAGCCCTGCCGCTCGTCCTCGAAGGCTTCCAGCAGGCCCATGAGGCCGACGAGCTTCTCGTCGGCGACCTCCGTGGTGGTTCGGCCCTTGGCGACGATCGGCCGCTCCGCGCCGGCTACCGCGCCGCCCTTCAGCTCCACATAGAGCAGGTCCGCCACCTCGGCCTTCGGCACGCCCTTGAAGGCGCCGCGCGCCGCCATGGCCGCCTCCAGCGGGAGCTGGGGCGAGAGGCTCAGCGCCTGCTTGGCGCTCGGCGCCGTGCCGGTCTTGAAATCCAGGATGTTGAGGCGGCCGTCGTCGCGCGCCTCGATGCGGTCGGCGCGGCCGGTGAGGAAGAAGGGGCCGGTGGTAAGGGGGATCTCCAGCGCGCCGCCCACCTCGGCATGGACATGCCTGAGGCCGGCGCGCCGCCGATACTCGAAATCCACCAGATAGGCCGCCACCCGCTCGAACCTGGTCCACCACAGGGCATGCTCGGCGGGAAAGGCCTCCAGCGGACGGAACGCCTCGCGGCCGTACGCGAGCAGCTCCTCGAAGGCGTTCTCGGGCAACGCCTCGGGATAGTCATGGGCAAAGGCCCCCACCGCGGCATGCAGCGCGCTGCCCCGCTCCGCGCCGCCGGGCGCGGCATCGAGCGGGTCGAGCATTTCGAGGCCCAGCACGCGGCGGGCGAAGATGGAATAGGGATCGCGCAGGAAGGTCTCCACCTCGGTGACCGAGAGCCTGCGCGGGCGAAGGTGGAGCGGCGGCGCCGGGGCCGGGCGCGGCACCCGCGGCACCGGCGGGGCGGCATCGAGCCTCGCCGCCGCGCGGCGCCAGCGGTCGCCCCGCGCCCGCGCCGCCTCCCAGCGCGCCGTGCCGGCGACGGTCTGAAGCCGCTGGACGAAGCGCGAGACCACGCTCTGCGTGCCCGCGACCTTGGCCGGATAGGTGAGCACCACCTCGCGCGCGCCGCAGCCCTGCGCGAAATCGTGCGCCGCAAGGCCGATCCGCCGCTCCGGCAGGTCGAGCCCCAGGGCCGCGCGCATGGGACGCGACAGCCAGGGATCGGTCTCGCCCAGGGTCGGCCAGGTGCGTTCCACCAGGGAGCCCAGCACCACGCGATCCGGGCTCAGGAGCCGGGCCTCGATGGGGCCGAGGATGGCGAGGCGCTGGGACGCGCCGCCGCGCGGGCGCACCATGCGGTCGGAAAGCAGCGCGACGAGGGTCTGGGCATAGTCGGCGAGGGTAAGGGCCGGGCCGTCGCCCGCCACGTCCCCCATCTCGGCGAAGACCGCCGCAAGGGCCGCCTCGCCCGGATCCTCGGCCGCCGCGTCGAGCGGGCCGGCGAGCGCCGCGAAGGCCGCGGCATGGGCGGCGATGAGGGTGGAGAGCGCCGTCTCGCGCGCGGGATCGAGGGCGAGCAGCGGCGCCAGCGCCGTGTCCAGACGGGCGACCAGATCGCGGGCGCGGGCGAGGCGCTCCGCCGGCGCGGCGCCCGGTTCGCCACGGGCCGCGAGGGCGGCGCGAAGGCCGGCGATGCCGCCCTCCGGACGCGGCCCGCGCAAGGCATCGATCTCCAGGGCGGCGAGGGCCTCGGCCTTGTCCTCCTCGGCGAGGCCGAGCCGCGCGAGGGGATGGGAGAGGAGGGCGAACAGCGCCACCGGCGCGAGGTCGTCGGCCACCGCCTCCACCATCAGGCGGGCGAGGCGTCCGGCCGACGTCTCGGCCAAAGGAATGCCGGCGGAATCGTCGATGGCGACGCCGAAACGGGCCAGTTCCCCGGTGACCCGCCGCGCGAGGTCGCGGTCGGGGGTCACCAGAGCCGCCGTGGCGCCGGGCGTCTCCAGCGCGTCGCGCAGCACCAGGGCGATGGCGAGGGCTTCCTCGCGCGGATCGTCGGCGGCGATCACGGTGACGCCGGCCATCGCCGCGTCGGCATCCTGCGACGGCAGGCGCTCCGACAGGGTTGACCAGAGGTCCGAGGTCTCGGCGGGGCGCAGCGCCTCGCCGATCAGGAGGTCGCGTTCGGACTGCGCCGGGCGGCCGATCTGCGCCACGTCGGCCCGGGTCACCTCCAGCGTGCCAAGGAGCCGGGCGAGGCCGAACTGCGGATGGTCCGGCGCGCCGCCGCCCGGATCGGTGAGCAGCGCGAAGCTCGCCGCATCAAGCGCAAGATCGAGCCCCGGCAGCACCACGCAGCCCAGCGGCAGGCGCGAGATGGCCCTGAGCAGCCGCGCGGTGGCGGGCAGCGAGCCGGTGGACCCCGCCGCGATCACCGGCCCGGCCCCTGCCCCGAGGCTGGTGAGCCGCGCCGCCTCCGCCGCCACCAGCGCATCGCGCCGCACCGCCGGCTCCACGAGGCCCGCCTCGGCCAGATAGGCGCTGAAATGGCGCCGTACGAGGCGCACGAATTCGAGGCTCACCTCGAAATAGCAGTCGTGCTCCTCGGGCACGATGGCCTTCAGGGCGGCAAGGTCCACGCCCGCGGTGGTGAAGTCGTCGAACAGGTGGGCGAGCGCATCGGCCAGAGCGAAGGTGGCGGCCGGACCGGCGGCCACCGCCGCCCGCCCCTCCCCTTCGGCCAGCGCGTCGCGCCAGCGGCCGATGAGGTTGGCGAGGATGATGCGCCGGTGCACCGGGGCGATGCCGTGGGGCGCCGCCAGCGGCGAGGCATCCTCGGAGAAGGCGAGGGCATCCTCGTCCACATCGCCCAGGGGCACGATCTTCGGCAGGAGGATGGCGCCGCCCCCAAGCTCCGTCCGGAGCGCCTCGGCGAAGGCGCGCCCGGCGCGGCGGGTGGGCAGGAAGACGGTGGCGCCGGACAGGGCGAACAGGTCGCCGCGCGGGGCGAACCCCTCCACCAGCCCGCCATCCAGCAGCGCGCGGGCCAGCGTCGGCAGGAAGGGCGACGACGGCGCTATGGTCAGGACGCGCGGCATCGGCCCGTTTCGCCCGGCCTAGTCGCTGGAACGCTGGATGGCGTCTTCCGCCAGCGCGATGGCGTCGGGCGTGCCCACATGCATCCAGATGCCTTCGAGCCGGAGCCCGAACAGGCGCTCGCCCTCCGTCGCCCGGTCGAAGATGCGGTTGAGGGAGAAGGCGCCGTGTGGCGGATCCACGAACAGCTTCGGCGCCAGCACGCACGCCCCGGCATAGACGAAGGGCGCCACCGTGCGCTCGGCGCGGCGGGTGAGGCGGCCGGCGGTGTCCATGTTGAAGTCGCCCATGCCCTCATAGCCGATGGAGAGCGCGCTCGGCGCCACCAGCAGCAGCGCATCCATGCGCGCCGGGTCGAACTGCTCCTTCAGACGCACGAGATTGGGCTTGATGCCCTCGATCCAGATGGTGTCGGAATTGATGGCGAGGAACGGCTCGGTTCCGAGCAGGGGCAGCGCCTTCACCACGCCGCCGCCGGTCTCCAGCAAGACCGGGCGCTCGTCGGAGATGCGGATCTGCGGGGCGCCGGGCCGGGCTCTCAGATGCGCTTCCAGCAGGTCCGCATGATGGTGCACATTCACCACCGCCTCGCGGATGCCGGCATCGGCCAGACGGTCCAGCACATGGTCCACCAAAGGGCGCCCGGCCACGCTCACCAGCGGCTTCGGCAGGGTATCGGTCAGCGGGCGCATGCGGGTTCCAAGGCCGGCGGCGAGCACCATGGCCGTATCGATCGACGTCACGGGGTGAGATCCTTCGATGGCAACACCGCCTCGTACCACATCTTGAGCGATCCCAGATCCTGGTGGCCGAGACACCGGGCCAGATAGCGGCGGATGCGGGGAATATGTCGCAGGTACTGGGGCTTATGGTCCCTGACGTTGAGCCGGGTAAAGATGCCGAGGATCTTGGTGGCGCGCTGGGCGCCCAGCACCGCATAGGAGCGGGCGAAGGCCCGGGCATCGAAACCGGGGTCCGCCTCGCGCCGCGTGCGCACGTAATGGCCGAGGAGCTGAAGCTCCAATTGCTCGGGCACGTCCACCCGCGCGTCCTGGGCGAGGGAGGCGACGTCATAGCCGGCGGGCCCGAGCACGGCATCCTGGAAATCGAGCAGGCCGAC
>JAFIHR010000102.1 GCA_017849325.1 Xanthobacter autotrophicus
GCGGCGGCGGTCTTGGTCTTCGCGGGGGTCTTCGTCTCCGCTGTCGCGTCGGCGGCGGAGGGCTTTTTCGCGGGCTTCGTAGCCATGCTCAAGCTCCATCTTCTTGGAGGAGAGCAAAGTCAAAGCGTCGCTATCAACTATGTCAAGTCCATCACTACTGTTTTTCCTGAAGAATTGGGCGTGAGGCGGTTCCATGGGCGCTTTTCATGAAGTTCTCTTCCCCCTCGACGTCGCCCTGGGCGCTTCCGGAGGGCCTGAACGGGTGACGCAGGTGGTCACGACGGCCACCGGGCGTGAGGAGCGCAACACCCATCTCGCTGATTCGCGCCGCCGCTGGGATGCCGGCTACGGCGTGAAGACTCTCGCCGCTCTGGCCGAGATCGTCGCCTTCTTCGAGGAGCGCCGCGGCCGCCTCTACGGCTTCCGCTGGCGCGACCGGCTCGACTGCTCGTCCGCCCCGCCGGGCGCGCTGCCCGACGCCCTCGATCAGCCGCTCGGCACGGGGGATGGAGCGCGCGTCCAGTTCGCCCTGACGAAGACCTACGGCGGCCTTCATGCGCCCTACGTGCGGGCCATCGCCAAGCCCGTCGCGGGCACCGTCCGGGTCGCCGTGGATGGCGTGGAACAGCTTGAAAACACGTCATTTTTCCTCGATCCGGCCACGGGTCTCGTCAGCTTCGCGGCGGGCCATGTGCCGGTCGCCGGCACCAGCGTCACGGCCGGCTTCCTGTTCGACGTGCCGGTGCGTTTCGACACCGATTTTCTCGAGGTGAACCTGTCCGCCTTCGCTGCCGGGGAGATCCCGCGCATCCCCATCCTGGAGGTCCGTCCGTGAGAGAGCTGCCGCCCGCCTTCGCCGCCCTCCTCGCCGAGGGCGCAACCACCCTGTGCCACGGCTGGCGCCTCACCCGGCGTGATGGCGTCGTGCTCGGCTTCACCGATCACGATCGCGACCTCGATGTGGAGGGCCTCACCTTCCTCGCCGCTTCGGGCATCGCCGGGAGCGAGATCACGAGCGCGCAGGGCCTCGCCGTCACCGGCGCGGAGCTGTCGGGCGCGCTGAGCGCCGATGCGCTGAGCGCCGACGATCTCGCCGCCGGCCTCTATGACGGGGCCGCCGTGGAGCTTCTCCTCATCGACTGGTCGAACCCCTCGAATGCGCTGCTCCTGCGCCGCGGCACGGTGGGCGAGGTGAAGTGCGAGGACGGCGCCTTCACCGCCGAGATCCGCTCCCTCGCCGACGCCTTCAACGAGACGCGCGGGCGCATCTTCACCGCGGTCTGCGATGCCGATCTCGGCGACGCGCGCTGCGGGGTCGATCTCGCCGCCCCGGCCTGCTCGGCGACCGCGACGGTCGGCACCGTCGAAGGCAGCCTGCGCCTTTCGCTCGGCGGCCTTTCGGCCTTCGCCGAAGGTGCCTTCGCGCGCGGCCGGCTCACCTTCCTGTCCGGCGCCAATGCGGGCTTCGCCACCGAGGTGAAGGCCCACCTGAAGGCGGAGGGCGCCGATGTGGTGCGTCTATGGCAGCGCCCGCCGCAGGAGGTGAGGGCGGGGGACGGGGTGCGCCTCACCGTGGGCTGCGACAAGCAGTTCGCCACCTGCCGCGACCGCTTCGCCAATGCGCTCAATTTTCAGGGTTTTCCGCACATGCCCGGCAATGATTTCGTCATCACCGTCGCGGTGCCGGGGGAGGGTGGCTACGACGGGAAGCTTCTGTCATGACCGCGCCGCTGACCCGCGCCGCCATCGTCGCCGAAGCCCGGGCGTGGATCGGCACGCCCTACCTGCATCGTGCCTCGGTGAAGGGGCAGGGCGCCGATTGCCTGGGCCTCGTGCGCGGGGTCTGGCGCGCCCTCGTGGGGCCGGAGCCCGAGCCGCTGCCGCCCTATGCCCCGGACTGGGCCGAGGCGGGCCGGCGCGAGACCCTGGCGGACACCGCCTTCCGCCGTCTCGTGCCAGTGCCGCTTGAGGAGATGCGGCCCGGCGACGTGCTGCTGTTCCGCTTTCGCGCCCACCTGCCGGCCAAGCACGCCGCCTTCCTTTCCGACGCGGGGCGGATGATCCACGCTTACGACGGCGCAAGCGTGTGCGAAGGCCATTTCGCCCCCTGGTGGCGGCGGCGTCTTGCATATGCCTTCGCCTTTCCCGGCATCGCCGACTGACGCGCCTGCCGCTCCCCTCCATCCAAGGACAGATCCATGGCAACCCTGCTTCTCGGCGCGGCCGGCAGCATCATCGGCGGCGCCCTGTTCGGACCCGTGGGCGCCATTGCCGGCCGCGCGCTGGGGGCCCTCGGCGGCGCCGTGCTCGACCAGACATTGGTCGGCGGCAACCGCACCGCCACCAGCGAGGGGCCGCGCCTGTCCGACCTTGAGGTGATGGCCTCCACCGAGGGGGCCAGCATCCCGCGCATCTATGGTCGCGCGCGCCTCGCCGGCCAGGTGATCTGGGCGACGCGCCTCCAGGAGGTGAAGGCCACTAAGACCCAGTCGGTGGGCGGCAAGGGCGGGAGCCTCACGCCGTCCACCACGACCACCAGCTACACCTATTACGCCAATTTCGCCGTGGCGCTCTGCGAGGGGCCGATCTCCCGCATCGGCCGCATCTGGGCCGACGGCAAGCTGCTCGACACGACGGGCCGGGTGGCGCGCACCTATCTCGGCACGCGCGACCAGCCGCCCGATCCCTGGATCGAGGCGAAGCAGGGCACCAGCGGCACTCCGGCCTATCGCGGCGTCGCCTATCTGGTGTTCGAACGCCTCAACCTCACCGATTTCGGCAATCGCCTGCCGCAGATCACGGTGGAGGTGGAGCGCGCCGTGGGCGTGCTCGAGCACCAGGTCAAGGCGGTGACGCTGATCCCCGGCGCCACCGAGTTCGGCTATGCGCCGGCCAACGTGCGCCAGGTGGTGGGTGCGGCCCGCTATCAGGCGGAGAGCCGGCACGCCTCGGCCGCCGACAGCGATTTCGAGGCGTCGCTCGACCAGCTCCTCGCCGCCTGCCCCAACCTGGAGCGGGTATCGCTGGTGGTGACCTGGTTCGGCGACGACCTGCGCGCCGGATCCTGCACGGTGCGGCCCAAGGTGGAGCAGGCGGTGAAATCCACCACGCCGCTCTCCTGGTCCGTCGGCGGCCTGACCCGCTCCCTGGCCCTGACCACCTCGCGCTATGAGGGCCGCGCGGCCTATGGCGGCACCCCCTCCGACCAGACCGTGGTGCAGGCCATCCAGCGGCTCACGGCGGCGGGGCTGAAGGTCACCCTCAACCCCTTCATCATGATGGACATCCCGGCCGCCAACACGCGCCAGGATCCGTGGACCGGCGCCGGCTCTCAGCCGGCCCATCCCTGGCGCGGGCGCATCACCTGCGATCCCGCGCCGGGCCGCGCCGGCAGCGTGGACGGCACGGCGGATTGCGCGGCGCAGGTCGCCGCCCTGTTCGGCGCGGCGGCGGCCGGCGACTTCGCCCGCGCCGGCAATCTCGTGCTCTATTCCGGGCCGGTGGAATGGAGCCTGAGGCGCATGGGGCTCCATTATGCCCATCTGAGCCTTGCGGCAGGCGGGGTCGAGGCGATCCTCATCGGCTCGGAGTTCGAGGCGCTCACCCGGTTGCGCGACGGGGCCGGCGCCTTTCCCGCCGCGGCGCAGCTCGCCGCCCTCGCAAGCGAGGTGAAGGGCGTGGTGGGCGCCGCCACCCGCGTCTCCTATGCCGCCAACTGGAGCGAGTACGGCGCGCAGGTGTTCGGCGACGACGTGCGGTTCCCGCTCGATGCGGTGTGGTCCTCGCCGGGCGTGGATTTCATCGGCATCGACTATTATCCGCCCTTCACCGACTGGCGCGACGGCACCACCCATCTCGATGCCGGGCTCGCCGCCACGCCCTATGAGCGCGCCTATCTGAAGAGCCGCCTCAAGGCCGGCGAGGCCTATGACTGGTACTACGTCGATGACGCCGCCCGCGCGGCGCAGGACCGTACCGCGATCACCGACGGTGCCTATGGCGAGCCCTGGGTCTATCGCCAGAAGGATCTGTGGTCCTTCTGGGCCAATGCCCATCATGAGCGCATCGCCGGCGTGCGGTCGGCGAGCCCTACCGCCTTCGTTCCGGGCGCCAAGCCGATCCGCCTGATGGAGGCCGGCTGTCCGGCGGTGGACAAGGGGGCGAACCAGCCCAACGTGTTCGTGGATGCTAAGTCGTCCGAGACCGGGCTGCCCCATTTCTCCTCCGGCCAGCGCGACGACATCATCCAGCGCCGCATGCTGGAGGCGGTTCTCGCCACCTTCGATCCCGAAGCGGGGGCGAGCGATGCCGACAATCCCCCGGCGGCGCTCTATGCCGGGCGCATGGTGGAGGAGGGCTGCGTCTTCCTGTGGACCTGGGATGCGCGGCCCTATCCTCAGTTTCCCCTCGCCGCCGATATCTGGGCGGACGGGGCGAACTGGGCGCTCGGCCACTGGCTCACCGGCCGGCTCGGCGCAGCGCC
>JAFIHR010000444.1 GCA_017849325.1 Xanthobacter autotrophicus
GACCCCGGGAACCGCTCCGGCGCTTGTCCCTGCCATCGCGCCCTCCTCAGACCGGCGCCACCAGCGCGACGATCTTGTCGAGGGCCTGGTCCACGCTCACGCCCTCCGACAGCGCCTCGTAGCTCAGGATCACCCGGTGCCGGAGGCAATCATGCAGCACGCTGCGCACATGATCGGGCGTGACGAAGGTCTCGCCGTCGAGCCAGGCGCGCACCCGCGCGCAGCGGTCGAGGGCGAGGGAGCCGCGCGGGCTTGCCCCGACCTGCAGCCACTTGCCCAGGGGATCGCCGTAGCGGTCCGGGAAGCGGGTCGCGAAGATCACGTCGACCATGTATTTCTGCGCCGCGTCGGAGACGAAGATGTCGTCGATCTCGGCCCGGGCATCGAACACGGCCTGCTGCGAAATGGGCGCCGGCTCGGCGGCCTTGTCCTTGGGCTTGTGCGCGTTCTCCGCGCGGTTGAGCTTGATGATCTCGCCTTCCACCGCCTCGTCGGGATAGCTGATGACGACCTGCATCAGGAAGCGGTCGAGCTGGGCCTCGGGCAAAGGGTAGGTGCCTTCCTGCTCGATGGGGTTTTCGGTCGCCAGCACCATGAACAGCTCGGGGAGCTTGTAGGTCTTGCCGGCGACCGTCACCTGACGCTCTTCCATGGCCTCCAGCAGCGCCGACTGCACCTTGGCGGGCGCACGGTTGATCTCGTCGGCGAGCAGCAGGTTGGCGAAGATCGGCCCCTTCTGGAAGGTGAACTGGCCGCCCTTGTCGGTCTGCACGTAGATCTCCGCGCCGGTCACGTCGGAGGGGAGCAGATCGGGGGTGAACTGGATCCTCGACAGGTCGGCGGCGAGGTTCCGGGCCAGCGCCTTCACCGCGCGGGTCTTGGCGAGGCCCGGCAGGCTCTCCAGCAGGATGTTGCCGTTCGCCAGCAGGCCGATCAGCATGCTCTCCACCAGATGATCCTGGCCGAGCACGAGCTTGCCGATGCGGGCCTTCAGCTCGAGAATGGTGTCACGCGCTCCGCTCATCGGCGAGCCCCCCCAACAAACCAGCGGTAATAGGGATTTTGACCGTCCTCGCTCATCACGCGGGCGACGTTGCGCGCCCAGCGCTCGCGGTCTCCCGCCTGGGCGCTCAGCGCGGCGGCGTAGAAGGCCAGCAGGAGGTCGTTCTCGGACGCCACCGCGGCTCGAAACGCCGGGTCGGCGCCTTCGAGGGGCGGCTCGGTGCGCAGCGCCAGCAGTTCGGGCAGGGTGCGCAGCGCCTCTCCGGGGCGGACCCAGCTCGCATATTCGATGCGCGGATCATCGTCCGTCACCGCGGGAGCGGTGCCCGCATAGAGCTCCAGGCCCGCCCGATCGGTCACCCAGGTGGCAAGGAGCGCGGCGGGGCCGGCGATGCCGACCTCGCTCAGCGCCTGCGCCACCTCGGGCTGCCCGAACCGGCGGGCGATGGTTGGCACGTCGAGGGTCAGCGGCGCGTCGGAGCCGATCAGCAGCATCTCGTGGATATCGGTCGTCCACAGGGAGGCGTAGGGGAAGACATCGAGGAAGCTCCGCACCAGCGCGCGGGTGTCCTCGTCATTCTGGGTGCCCAGCGGCAGCCACTGGGCCATGATCCCCCTCGGTTTCAGGCGCGCGCGGGCAAGGCGGTAGAAGTCGGTGGAGTAGAGATTGACTACTCCCGCCGCTCCCGGCGGCGGCGGCTCCAGGGTGATCACGTCGTATTGCGCCTCGCTGCGCAGCAGCTCGCGGCGCCCGTCGCGCAGGCGGAGCTCGAGGCGGGGAGCGGACGGCGCGCCATAATTGCCCTTGAAGTCCGGCGCGGCCTTCACGACCGCCGGAAGCAGCTCCGCCACGACGCCCGTCTCAAGGCCGGAATAGCGCGCCAGAGCGCCGGCGGTGATGCCGGTGCCGAGCCCGATCACCAGCGCCGAACGCGGCTCGCCCGCGTGCACGAGCAAGGGCAGCAGGGCCTGCAGCCGCATGTAGCGCAGCGACGGCATGGCATCGCCGGAGTTCGACACGCCCTGGATATAGAGCCGCCGGAAGCGCTTCTCGCCGCTGCCCTGCTCCAGCACGGCGACGGTGCCGCCCCAGCTCTCGTCATAGCTCACGAGCGATCCCTGCCGCGACTGCGCCAGAAGCGCGCCGAGCTGGCTCGACGGCGTCAGGATCGAAAGCGCGAGCGTCGCCACCGCGATCGCCGCCATCGCCATGGCGGGGAGCGGCCGGCCGGTGCTGCCGGTGCGCCGGCGTCCCGCCACCATGGCGATCAATCCGACGGCCAGCGCCGCAAGGGCCAGGGCGGCCATGGTCTTGATCAGCCCCAGGCCGGGCACGAGCACGAGCCCGGTAACCGCGACGCCGACAAGCCCGCCGAGGGTGTTGAGGCCGATTGCGGCGCCCACGTCGCGGCCGATCCGGCCCTCCCGGGCGATCAGCCGGATGGCGACGGGAAAGGCCGCGCCGAGCAGCAGGGTCGGCAGGAGAACGACCCAGACCGCGGCGACCACGAAGCGGGCGCTCATGCCCGCAAGGTCGCTGCCCGTCGCGTTGAGCACGACGGCTTCGAGGGCGGTCTGCGCCACCGCCATCCAGCCGCCGAGGAACGAGATCGCCGCGAGGCCGGCAAGGCCCGCGCCGGCGATCAGCAGGGCGAAGGCGTTCCAGGGATTGCGCAGGCGATCCGCGGCGCGCGCGAACAGCAGCGCGCCCAGGGCCAGCCCGACGAGATAGGTGGCGAGGACGATGGAGAAGGCAAAGACACGGGTGCTGAGAAACTGCACGATCGCCTGCGACCACACGACCTCGTATCCGAGCGCGATGCCGCCGGCCACCGCATAGAGAACGAGCGCGAGGCGCCCGCC
>JAFIHR010000445.1 GCA_017849325.1 Xanthobacter autotrophicus
GCCACCTGCTTGGTGACCCGGCCAGCCTCACCCACCCGGCCGATGGCATCGATGCGCGCCGTCTCCTTCGCCCGCATGCCGCCACCGGCGCGGCGGCCGCTCTTGGGGCGGACCGGCTCGCCGGCCGCGCGCTTCAATTCCAGGGCGCGGGCGGCGTTGGCCATCAGCTCCTGGCGCGCCGCCTCGGCCTGGCGCCGGACCTGCTCGCGGCGAGCGCGCGTCAGTGCATCGGTGAGCACCGAGGCCTTCTGGCGGTTGCCGAGGTCGGCCGCCTCGAAGCTTGTCTCGCCCCGCCCGCCCTTGCCGCGCAGAGCGCGGCGCTGGGTGTTGGCGATGGTGAGCGCCCGGTCGCGCCGGTCGCGAAGGTGCTGGACCAGGGCATGAAGGTCCCCGTCACCGATGTCGGCGAGCGCTGGATGACGCGCCTTCTCCACGAATTCCAGCTCGGCGTCGGTGAGCAGGCGGCGTTCGTTCTTGCGCGGGTGAGCCATGACGACTTTCTCGACGACTGAGGGCGGCGCCCATGTGATACAGGCGCCCGTGCCGGTTTGGCATTCGCCCAAGATTCGGCACATGGATTTGGCACATCCATCGCGAACCTTGTGCGACAGTCAACTTCAGGTCGCGCGGCACGAAAGATCAAGGCCATGGCCCCTGCCGGGGAGCATTTTTCCGCCCCCACTTCCTCGTGGAGCGCCTCGTGGAACGGCGCGCGCATCGAGGTGCGCCAGGACGACATCACCCGCCTCGCCCTCGACGCCATCGTCAACGCCGCCAACCGCACGCTTCTGGGCGGCGGCGGAGTGGACGGAGCGATCCATCGCGCGGCGGGACCGGAGCTCCTCGCCTTCTGCCGCACGCTCGGCGGGTGCGCCACCGGGCAGGCCAAGCTCTCGCCCGGCTTCAACCTGCCGGCGCGGGCGGTGATCCACACCGTGGGCCCGGTCTGGCAGGGCGGCGGTGCCGGCGAGGCGGCGCTGCTTTCCTCGTGTTATCGCGAGAGCCTCGCGCTCGCCGAGCGGGAGGGCTTCGCCTCCATCGCCTTTCCCGCCATCTCCACCGGGATCTACGGTTTTCCGGCCGAGCGAGCCGCGCCCCTTGCGGTCCGGAGCCTCATGGCCCATCTCGAAGGCGCCCGGAGCGTGCGCGAGGTGGTGTTCTGCTGCTTCTCCCCGAGGTCCGCCGAACTGCATCATGACGCCATCGCCCAAGCCATCGCCCACCCCGACCGGCCCTGACGCCGCCCCGACCGGAGCACCGGCCCTGCCCCTGCTCCATCGCGACGGCATGATGCTGATCATCGACAAGCCCTATGGCCTGCCGGTGCATCCCGGACCCAAGGGCGGGCCGACCCTGTCGGACCAGCTCGACGCTTTGCGCTTCGGCCTGCCGCGCGCGCCGGAGCTGGCCCACCGGCTGGACAAGGACACCTCCGGCTGCCTGGTGCTGGGGCGCCACCCCAAGGCCCTGGCCGTGCTCGGCAAGCTGTTCGCCAGCGGGGCAGTGGACAAGACCTATGTCGCCCTCACCCGCGGCGCGCCGGCCGACGACGAAGGCCTCATCGACCAGCCCCTCGCCAAGCGCTCGCCCCATCGCGGCTGGTGGATGCAGGCGGTGCCCAAGGGCACGCCCGGCGCGCAGGAGGCGCGCACCGCCTTCCGCGTGCTCCACCGCGGCGACGGGCTCTCAATCCTCGCCCTCTCCCCGCTCACCGGGCGCACCCACCAGCTGCGCGCCCATCTCGCCCATCTCGGCGCGCCGATCCTCGGCGATGCCATCTATGGCGGCGCCTCCCGCCTGCCCGGCGGGCCGAAGCTGCACCTGCACTCCCGGCGCGTGGTGGTGCCGCTGGCGAAAAAAGGCCCGCCCGTCGCGGTGAGCGCCCCCCTGCCGCCGCATATCTGCGAGACCCTCGCCCATCTCGGCCTCGACAGCGCGGCCATCGGCGCGGCGGCGGATGCCTTCGCGAAGGACGTCCCGCCGGCGGACTAAAGCCGGCCCGCGCGACCGTGACCGAGTTGTGATGCGCCGCACCCGGGCGTCGCGCTGGCCTGCGCCTTGCTTCATGTTACGCTGGGGCGGGGGCGAGCAAGGATTGCGTGCGGCGCCGTCGGATAACGATTTCGCAAGGCCGCCGGCAGAAGGTGTGACCGCGACCATGAGCAAGAGGCCGGTGAGCAAGAGGCTTCAACGATCGGTGCAGAGCGAAGCCCAGACGGCACTGGAGCGGGCCGTCGGGCGGGCGCGCCTTGCCCTGCTCTGGGAACGGACGTGGCCGCCGCTGGTGGGCGTCGGCGTCGTGCTCGCCGCCTTTCTTGTCCTGTCGTGGGGCGGCCTCTGGATGGCCGTGCCGAATCTTGCCCGCATCCTCGGCATCGCGCTGTTCGCGGCGCTGCTGATCTATGCCCTTCATCCCTTCCTGGCGCTGCGCTGGCCGAGCCGGGAGGACGCCCTCGCCCGGCTCGACCGGCTGAGCCCGCTCGGTCACCGCCCCGCCACCGCCATCGGCGACAGCCTCGCCACCCGCCCCGACGATCCGGTGGGCGCGGCGCTGTGGCGGGCCCACCTCGCCCGCGCCCTCGATGCGGCACGCACCCTCAGGGCCGGCCTGCCGAAGCCGGACCTCGCGCGGCGGGATCCCTATGCCATCCGGGCGCTGGCGCTGATCGCGCTGGTGCCGGCCTTCTTCATCGCCACGGGCGAGCATCGCGCCCGGGTAGCGGCCGCCTTCAACTGGCACGCCTTGACCGAGCCAGCGCCCTACCGCCTCGATGCCTGGGTGGACCCGCCGGCTTACACCGGGCGCCCGCCCGTGGTGCTGCAGGGCCTGCGGTCCGACGACACCACCACCCTCAACGCCTCCGCCTTCGAGGTGCCGGCCGGCAGTGTGCTGGTGGTGCGCGCCACCGGCATCGACACCACGGCCCTGCACGTCGCCGGCGCCATCGCCGAGGCCAAGCCCGACGGCGAGGGCAAGGCGACCGCCGCCGCAAGCTCCGACGAACGGCGCTTCACCATCGCCGGCGACGCGGACGTGAGCTTCACCGGCGCCGACGACCGCCGCGTCATGTGGCATTTCAAGGCGCTGCCCGACCGGGCGCCGAGCATCGATTTCGCCAAGGATCCGGCCACCGGCCTGCGCAACGCGCTGGTGCTCGCCTATCGCATGGACGACGACTACGGGGTGAAGCAGGCCGATGCGGTCTTCACCGCCTTGCCGCCGGAGCCGAGCTTCTTCCCTCGCCCGGGTTCGAAGCCGCCCGCGCCGCCGGAGCATCCCCTCGTGCCGCCGCCGGACTTCAAGCTCTCCCTGCCCACCGGCGGGCGCTCGGGCGCGGCGCAGACCACCCACGACCTCGTGGCCCACCCCTGGGCCGGCGCCAAGGTGAACCTCACCCTCGTCGCCCATGACGAAGCCGGGCAGGAGGGCCGCAGCGAGACCCGCCAGATCCGCCTGCCGGCGCGCACCTTCACCAAGCCCATCGCCCGCGCCCTCATCGACGAGCGCCGCCGCCTCGCCTTCGATGCCTCCAACCGCCGGCGCCTCGTCACCGTGCTGACCGCGCTCACCGACGCGCCCGAGCAGTTCACCCCCGATGCCGGCGAATATCTCGGCCTGCGCACCGCTCTGGCGCGCGCCAAGAACGCCCGCAACGACGACGACCTGCGCGCGCTCGTGGATTATCTCTGGGAGGTCGCCACCCTCATCGAGGACGGCACGCTCTCCGAGGCCGAGCGCGAGCTCAAGGCCGCGCAGGAAGCGCTGCGCGAGGCCCTGGAGCGCGGCGCCAGCGACGACGAGATCAAGCGCCTCACCAGCGAGCTGCGCGCCGCCATGAACAAGATGATGCGGCAGCTCGCGGAGCAGGCGCAGCGCAGCCCCTCCGACGACCGCCCGCTCGATCCCAACACCCGCATCGTGCGCCAGCAGGACCTGGAACGCATGCTCAACCGCATCGAGGACCTCGCCCGCTCCGGCAATCGCGAGGCCGCCCAGCAGCTCCTCAACGAGCTGCAGGCGATGATGGAGAACCTGAAGCCGGGCAACCGCCAGGCCGGCCAGCAGCAGGGCCGCCAGCAGAACGAGCTGGGCGCCATGATCCAGGAGCAGCAGCGCCTGCGCGACCGCACCTATCGCCAGGGTCAGCAGCAAGGCCAGCAGCAGCAGGGCCAACGCGGCCAGCGCGGACAGAAGGGCAATCCGCAGCAGGGCCAGAACGGCGATTTCAGCGAGCTGCAGCAGGGCCAGCAGGAGCTGCGCCAGCGCCTTGGTCGCACCCTCGACGCCCTGCGCCGCATGCAGCGCGGCCAGGACGGCGAGCAGGGCCAGAAGGGCGAAGGACAGGCCGGACAGGGCGAGGGCTCCGATCCCATGGGCCGCGCCGGTGACGCGCTCGGCCGCGCCGAGCAGGCCATGCGCGAAGCCGAGGACGCGCTCGGCAAGGGCGACGGGCAGGGCGCTCTCGACTCGGAGGGCAAGGCGCTCCAGGCGCTGCGCCAGGGCGCGCAGGCCATGGCCGAAGCCCAGCAGCAGGGCGCGCCCAACGGCTTCGGTCCCGGCGGCCCCTCGGGCGAGAGCGCCGAGCGCACCGATCCCCTCGGCCGGCCGCTGCGCAGCCAGGACTATGGCGACGATTTCACCGTGAAGGTGCCGGACGAGATCGATGCCCAGCGCGCCCGCCGCGTGCTGGAAGAGCTGCGGCGGCGCCTCGAGCAGCCGGAACGTCCGCAGATGGAGCTCGATTATCTGGAGCGGCTGCTGCAGGGCCTGTGACGCGGGCGGGGCCAACGCCTCGCGCCGTTCGCGCATCAGGCCGGCCGACACTGCCGAGGGGAGCGGATCCCGGGCCGCCGCGCCGGTGGTGATCCCGCCGGATGCAGGGTGATGGACGGGTAACGGCGGGCCACGCGACATCTAACCGGGCGACTGACAGTTCTTTTCAACGCCGATCGGATACCGCGTATTGCTTGGGAATTACTTCCAACCCCGCGGCGCGCCGGCCCGGACGTCGAATCGCGCCCCGGCCTCACTCCACTCCGAGCCGGCGGCAGAGATCATCGAGCTGATCGAGGCTCCCGTATCGGATGCGCAACTCGCCCGCCTCTCCCTTGCCGTCCAGCGACACCTGAAGCCCGAGATAATCGGACAGGCGCTTCTCCAGCGCCCGGCTGTCGGCATCCTTGCGGGCGGGAGCGGCCTTGCCCGGCTTGACCGTGCCCTTCCCGCCCAGCTTGCCCTCGATGGTCGCCTTCGCCTTGGCGAGGTTCTCCACGTCGCGCACGTTGAGACCCTTCTCCACCACCTCGCGCGCCATGCGCTCAGGGTCCCCATGGGCCAGCAGGGCGCGGGCATGGCCGGCCGA
>JAFIHR010000103.1 GCA_017849325.1 Xanthobacter autotrophicus
CCCGCTCCCCCAACCCGTCGCGAGGGCCTGATGGCTTCCCCTTCGACCCCGCCTTCCGCCGCCCCTCCCGCGCGCGCCGACCACGTGGTGGCGGACCAGAGCGCCGTCTTCGCCTTCCTCGGCGATCCGGCGAGCCACCGCCTGCCCCCGGGCGAGACGGTGACCCGCATCGACACCCATGGCGCCGCCGTCTTCCTCGCCGGGCCATATGCCTACAAGGTGAAGCGGGCGGTCTATTTCCCCTTCATGGACTTCTCGACGCTGGAGAAGCGCCGCGCCTCCTGCGAGGCGGAGGTGGCCATCAACACGCCGAACGCGCCGGAGCTCTACCTCGGCGTCGTGCCGCTCACCCGCGAGGCGACGGGCATCGCCTTCGCAGGGGCGGGCGAGGTGCTGGACTATGCGGTCAAGATGCGCCGCTTCGATCCCGACCAGACCCTCGACCGCCTGGCCGAGCGCGGCGCCCTGAGCGGCGAGATCGTGCGGGCGCTCGCGCAGGCGGTGGCCGCCTCCCACCGCCGGGCACCGGCCCACATCGGCTGGGATGTGCTCGGTCCCCTCACCGCCTACGTGGCCGACAACACCGCCTGCTTCGCCGCCCGCCCCGATCTCTTCGCGCCGGCGGATGCCTCAGCCCTGGCCACCGCGGCCCGAGACGCGCTCGAAGCGCTCGCGCCGCTGCTTGCCGCCCGCAGCGCGGCGGGTTTCGTGCGCCGCTGCCACGGCGACCTGCACCTGCGCAACATCGTGCTCATCGACGGCCGCCCGGTGCTGTTCGACGCCATCGACTTCAGCGAGCAGATCGCCACCTGCGACGTGCTCTACGACCTCGCCTTCCTGCTCATGGACCTGTGGCAGCGCGGGCTCCGCGCCGAGGCCAACACGGTGCTGAACCGGCTGCTGTGGGCGGACGCGGCGCCGGAGGCCGAGCTCGACGGGCTCGCCGCTTTGCCCTTCTTCCTGTCCCTGCGCGCGGCCATCCGCGCCAAGGTGGAGACCGCCGGTCTCGGCCATCTCGACGCGGCGCTGCAGCCGGACGCCGAGGCGCGGATCCGCCACCTGTTCCGCCTCGCGCTGGCCTTCCTCGCGCCCGAGCGGATGGCGCCCACGCCCGCCGACGCGCTTCCCCCGCCGCTCCGCATGCCGGAGGCGCCGGTGCGCCTTGTCGCGGTGGGCGGGCTTTCCGGCAGCGGCAAGAGCACCCAGGCCGCGCGCTGGGCGCCGTTCCTCGGGCGCGCGCCGGGGGCGGTGATCCTGCGCAGCGACATCGAGCGCAAGCGCCTGTTCGGCGTTGCGGAGACCGAGCCCCTGCCGCCCGAGGCCTATGCCCCCGAGGTTTCGCCCCGGGTCTATCAGCGCCTGCGCGATCTCGCCCGCCGCGCGCTCAAGGCCGGCCAGAGCGTCATTCTCGATGCGGTGCATGCCCGGCCGGAGGAGCGCGCCGCCGTGGAGGCGGTGGCGCGGGACCTCGGCGTGCCCTTCACCGGCATCTGGCTCGAAGCGCCGACCCACCTGCTGATCGCCCGGGTGGAGCAGCGCCGCGACGATGCCTCCGATGCCGATGCCGCCGTGGTGCGCCGGCAGGAAGCCTTCGACATCGGCCCCCTGTCCTGGACGCGCCTTGCCACCGCCTGAGCGGCGGGCCGCGTGGACATGGTGCATCGCAGCGGTGCCTTGCGGCCTCCGCTCATTGCAAAAATTCCCGCGATCCGGTCGCGGACAGTCTAAAATCGGCGCGCTCATCGCAGGCGCGGCCACAGATTCGCGGATCGCAGCCGAACGGCGGGCGAACGGTAGCAAAGTGGGGACACCGCCGGCATCGGGCGCCAAGTCCGCAGACGTGCGCAGGAATCTTCGGCTTTCCGCGCCTTAGAATCGCCAAAGAGAGGGACGCGCGCCCCGCGCCTGATCTATGGTGCCTGCCGGCAAACGTGTATTGGATGGTGCTCGCCGCAGTGGAGTCGCGTAATGGGATGGCTTGATCACATCAAGGGCAAGCGATCCGCCGGATCGGAGGAAGCCGACATGGGTGACAACGGCGCGTCCGCCTGGCCATCGGAGGACGAGCTGATGGCGAGCGCGCTCGCCGCGGCACGCAAGGGCGACTACGAGCTGGCGCTGTCCATCTGGGAACCCCTGGCGCGCCGGGGCATGGCGCGGGCCCAGAACAACATCGGCGCCTGCTTCGTGGACGGCCTTGGCGTCGAGCGGGATCTCGAGCTGGCCCGCAAGTGGCTTACCCTGGCGGTGGACGGCGGCGATCCGGTGGCCCGGCGCAACCTTGCCACCCTCTTCTTCAAGGGCGAGGGCGTGGAGCGCGATCCGCTGCGCGCCGCGGACCTTTATCGTGCGGCCGCCCTCGACGGCGACGGCCCCTCCCAGGACATGCTGAGCTGGATGCTGCTGCAGGGCGATTCCATCCCGTCCGATCCGAAGGAAGCCCGCTACTGGGCCCAGAAGGCGGCGGACCAGGGCATCGCCTCGGCCATGACCCGGCTCGGCATGATGTCCCACAACGGCCTCGCCACCCCGCGCGATGCCACCGAGGCCGTGCTGTGGTGGCGCAAGGGCGCCGAGGCCGGCGATCCCGACGGACAGGCGATGCTGGGCGCGGCCTATCATCTCGGCTCGGGCGTCGAGCGCGACAATGTGAGCGCGCTCGCCTGGCTGATCCGCGCCAAGACCGGCCAGAGCGCGCTCGCCGAGCGCTTCTTCGAGGCGGTGCGCGGCGCCCTGTCGCCCGACCAGGTGGCGGAGGCCGAATGGCGCGCCACACAGCCCCTGCCCGAAGCGCCCCGCTGACGACGGGGCGGGCGGGCCTCAGCGCACCGGAAAGTCGAAATAGGTGCTGGGGAAGGGCTCGTCCTTCAGGGTGAAGTGCCACCATTCCATGGCGAACGGCGCGAAGCCGTGGCGCGTCATGAAGCCGGCGAGGCGGCGCCGGTTGGCGTCCTGCGCCCGGCTCACGTCGGGCGAGCCGAGCCACGACCGGGCGCTGAAGAGATCGAAGGGCGTGCCCATGTCCAGCTCCCGCCCGCCGTCCACCTCGATCAGGGTCAGGTCCACGGTGGAGCCGCGCGAGTGGCCGGAGCGCGAGGCGATATAGCCCTTCTCGAACAGCTCTGGCTTGGTGAGCTCGGGATAATAGGCCGCCTTGGTGCTGGTATCGGCGGGGTCGGCCGCCCAGCGGGCGAAATGGGCCACCGCGCGGGCCGGGCGATAGCAATCGAACAGCTTGAGGGTGAGACCCTCGCGCCGCGCCTCGGCCACCACCCTGGCGAGGGCCTCGGCAGCGGGGCGGGTGAGAAAGCAGCGCGGCGCCTCATAGCCGTCCACCGGCGTGCCGACGAAATTGTTCGAGCCATGGTAGCGGATGTCGAGCACCACGCCGGGCACCGTCTCGGCCACATCCACGAACAGCGCCGGCCGATCGGTGCGCGCCGCCACGTGAACGGTGGAGGCGGCGAGGGTGAGCGCGACAGCGGCAGGCTTCATCAGGCAATCCAGCGACCAGCGGATGGGGTGACGAGAAAGGCAGGCAGGCAGCACGCGCACCCCCTTTTGGGCGCTCCAGGCAGACGCCCCGGGGCCGGGAGCTTACCTGCTCCGCTCGCCCGCGGCCAAGCCCCCGCGGCGGACGCTCCCGCTGCCGGAAGGGGCGCCTTCACCGGCGCGCGCCGCCCCGATGGGCGGCGAAGGGCAAGGCGCGGCCTCTCGCCCGGCGATCCGCCATCGCCCGCCGCAACGGCATGCCGATGCCCTGGCGGGCGGATGCGGCCCCGGTTGCGCGGGCGATGCGGAGCCACAGAAGGCACCGCCCGATGCCATGACCGGAAAGGCGTGACCCGGACCGGCATCCGGCGCACCCCGCCGCACCGCTCCCGGCGCGCACGAAACGCAAACCGCCGCCGCCCCGAGGGGCAGCGGCGGCGCGAAACCTCAGGACACGGAGCCGGACGGCTCCGGTTGCCTCAGGAGAACAGGCCGGTGATGGACTGCCAGATGCTCTTCTTCGGCGCGGCGGCCACGCCCGCGGCGGCCGGCTTGCCGTCGGCGCCCACCACCGGCGTGCCGGACTGCGCCTTCGCCACCGCCTCGGGGGTGAAGATGTCCTTGAAGGCATCGATCTTGGCGAGGGTCACCGGGCCGGCCATGCCGTCGGCCTCGAGACCGTTCTTCTGCTGGAATTCCATCACGGCCTTCTCGGTGCCGGGACCGAACTTGCCGTCGGCGGCGATGCCGAGAGCGGTCTGCAGCTTCTTCACCGCCTCGCCGTGGGACCCCTCGGTGAGAAGGATCAGCTCCGGCAGGCCCATGGCGAAGAAGGTGTCGGGGCCGGCAATGCCGTCCGCCGAAAGGCCGTGCGCCGTCTGGTAGGCCTTCAGGGCTTCCTCGGTGGCGGGACCGAACTGCCCGTCGGCGTTCACGCCGAGCTTGGCCTGAAGAATCTTCACCGGCTCGCCGGCGAGTCCGCGCTTCAGAATAGCCATATCTTCCCCCAATGAGATGAGACTGAACTCACACACCGAACCATATACAGTCGCGGTGTGACAAATCCATAGAGGTACGGGAGAAGTGAAGAAAAATGCCGGGTCCTGGCAGAGACCCGGCCAGTATCGCCGCAAAGCGGCGACCTTCCAGAGGGGAACAGCTAACCGATCGCACACGATACGATCAGCGCAGGAAAAGAATGCTCCGCCAGCGGGCATTCGGCAATCGCGGCTGACTGCATATCAGGCATGTGCCAGACGCCGGGCAGACCGCGCCGGATGGCGGCCCTGCGGCGTCGCCAAGTTGTCCTCAGTAGCTCCAGCGCTGCGCCTTCGAAATCAGGAAGTCTCGGAACACCTGGATGCGCGCCACCGACCGCATCTCCTGAGCATAGGTGAAGTAGGCCTCGAGCTTGGGGGTCTCGCGGTCGGTGAAGAGCTGCACCAGGGTGGAGGAATCGTCGGACAGGTAGTCGGGCAGCGTCCCGATCCCCACGCCGCGCTCCACCGCCCGCTGCAACCCCACCACATTGTTGACCTCGAAGGCGGCCACCCGCGGGTTGCTGGCGTCGCGCCCGGCGTGCTCCAGCCAGTTCAGCCCCTGGAAATAGGAGGGGATCGGCCCGCCGAGCAGCAGGATGCGGTGGGCGTCCAGCTCCTCGATGGTGCGCGGATGCCCGTGCCGCTTGATGTAGTCGGCCGAGGCGTAAGCGTGGAAATTCACCGTGAAGAGCTTGCGCTGCACCAGGTCCGGCTGCACCGGCTGGCGCATGCGGATGGCCACGTCCGCCTCGCGCATGGCAAGGTCCAGCTCCTCGTCGGTGAGGATGAGCTGGATGCGGATGTCGGGATAGAGCTCGATGAACTCGCCCACCCGCGCCGTCAGCCAATGGGTGCCGAAGGCCATGGTGGTGGTCACCTTCAGGTCGCCGTTGGGCTTCTCGCGGCTGTCGGTGAGCTGGGCGCGCGCCGATTCCAGCTTCAGGAACACGTCGTGGGCGGTGCGGTAGAGCAATTCGCCCTGCTCGGTGAGGATGAGGCCGCGCGCGTGGCGGTGGAACAGCGGCACCTTGAGCTCCTGCTCCAGGGCCGAGACCTGCCGGCTCACCGCCGATTGCGACAGGCCGAGCGTCTCGCCGGCATGGGTGAAGGAGCCGGCTTCCGCCGCCACGTGGAAGACCTTGAGCTTGTCCCAGTCCATCAGGCCCGCCCCTCCCAAGCCTCACGCGCCGGGCCCTGACCTGGAACCCGGCTCGGTTTCCCCGAACGTTCTGGAGTTTTTCCTCGGATCGAGGCGGGCGGCCGGTCGGGCGCCCGCATCGGCATCGGCGCCGGATGCGCCGGAGCGGCTGCGCTGCCCCGCAGCCGGGCACCGGCTATTCCGCCGCCTCGGGCACCTTGTGATGGGCGAGGAAGCGCTCCGCCTCCAGCGCCGCCATGCAACCGCGCCCGGCGGCGGTCACCGCCTGGCGATAGATGTCATCGGCCACGTCGCCGGCGGCGAACACCCCCTCCACCGAGGTGGCGGTGGAATCGGGCGCGGTCCACACATAGCCGCTCGGCTTCAGCTTGAGCTGGTCCCTGATGAGCTCGGTGGACGGGGCATGGCCGATGGCGATGAACACGCCGTCCGCCGCCAGCTCCTTGAGCGAGCCGTCGACGGTGTCCTTCAGCACCACGCCGGTGACCTTCGTCGGCTCCCCGGCGCCGACGATCTTCTCGACGGCGGCGTTCCAGACCACCTCCACCTTGGGATTGGCGAACAGCCGCTCCTGCAGGATCTTCTCGGCGCGGAAGCTGTCGCGCCGGTGCACCACGGTGACCTTGGAGGCGAAATTGGTGAGGAACAGCGCCTCCTCCACCGCGGTGTTGCCGCCGCCCACCACGATCACCTGCTTGCCGCGATAGAAGAAGCCGTCGCAGGTGGCGCAGGCGGAGACGCCGAAGCCGCGGTATTCCTCCTCGGACGGCAGGCCGAGCCAGCGCGCCTGGGCGCCGGTGGCGAGGATCACCACCTCGGCGCCGAAGGTCTCGCCGCCCTCGGTGACCATCCTGAACGGCCGCTGCGAGAGGTCGAGGCTCGCCACGTGGTCGGAGATGATGCGGGTGCCCATGTGCTCGGCCTGGGCGCGCATCTGGTCCATCAGCCAGGGGCCCTGGATGACGTCCGCGAAGCCGGGATAATTCTCGACGTCGGTGGTGATGGTGAGCTGCCCGCCGGGCTGGATGCCCTCGAAGAGGACGGGCTCCAGCATGGCCCGCGCCGCATAGATGGCGGCCGTGTAGCCGGCCGGGCCGGAACCGATGATCACGACCTTGGTGTTCTGGACGCTCATGATGTCCTCGAATACGCACATTGCCGGGCGGGGCCATGCGGGCCGCGTCTCGTTCGCGGGCCGCCGCCGTTCCGCCTTGCACAAGCTGCCGATACCGCAGCGCAAGCCATGCGCAAATGTAGGGGCTCCATGGCGCCCCCACAAGGCGGTGCCCGGCTGCGCGCGCCGGTCCGGTTGCCGCATGGGCCGCGAAAGATTATTTCGTTGCACATGGGGCCGCGCGCACTAAGGTGCCCTCCAACGGCCCGGGGCGGCGGCAACGCCCGACCGCGCCGGAGCCGCTCAGGAAGGATGCTGCCTTGACCGTTCGCCTCGATGCCGTCGACTGGAAAATCCTCGACGAGCTGCAGCGTGACGGGCGCATAACCAATGTGGAGCTGTCGCGCCGCGTGGGCATCTCCGCGCCGCCGTGCCTCAGGCGCGTCAGGGCGCTGGAGGAGGACGGCATCATCGAGGGCTACCGCGCGCTCCTGGACGAGAAGCGCCTGGGCTACGACCTGATGGCCTTCGCCATGGTCCACCTGATCAGCCAGGCGGAGGCGGACCTTGCCGCCTTCCAGGAGCGCATCGCCCACTGGCCGCTGGTGCGCAGCGCCTGGATGCTCTCGGGCGACGTGGATTTCATGATGCTGTGCGTCGCCCCGGACCTGCGCACCTTCCAGACCTTCGTGCTCGACATCACCGCCGCGCCCAACGTGCGCAACGTGAAGACCGCCCTCACCCTGAAGCAGGCCAAGGACGCGCCCGTGGTGCCGCTGGAAGCGGGGCTGCCCCGGGGCATCTGAGCCCGGCGGCCGGCGCGGGCCGGCGCGCCGTTCCGGTACCCCTGCGATTCAGCGCTCGCGCCCTTCACCGCGGCGACCCGGAACAGGTGCCCCACGGCTCAGGCAGACACGTCTCAGGCAGGCAGGGGCGCACCGCCGGAAGCGCCCCTGCACGGGCGAATCGCTCCGCCCGTCCCGGAAGCCCGAGACGGTGTCCTGTCATCCTGTCAGGGATGGCTGCGCCCCGTCCGCATCGGGAGAGAGCCTGCCGGAAGGAGGAGACCCGCGGCCGTCAGGCCCAGCGCACGCCCACGATCTCGAAAGAGCGCGCGCCCTTGGGGGTCACCACCTCCACCGAGGCGCCCTTCTTCTTGCCGATGAGCGCCCGCGCCATGGGAGAGGAGATGGAGATGCGCCCGGCCTTGGCATCGGCTTCGCTGTCGCCGACGATCTGCCAGACCTTCTCCTCCTCGGTGTCCTCGTCCACCAGCGTCACCGTGGCGCCGAACTTCACAACGTCGCCCGAGAGCTTGGTGACGTCGATCACCTCGGCGCGGGAGAGCTTGTCCTCCAGATCGGCGATGCGGCCCTCGTTGAGCGACTGCTGCTCCTTGGCGGCATGGTATTCGGCGTTCTCGGAGAGGTCGCCATGGGCGCGCGCCTCGGAAATGGCCGTGATGATGCGCGGGCGTTCCACCTGTTGACGCTGCTTGAGTTCTTGCGCGAGGGCATCATAGCCCACCGCGGTCATGGGAATCTTCTCCATGGGTCCGTCCAAGACCTCCTGAAACCTCTTGGCGCCCGGGGGGCCGGTCGGCGGCCCCACGGCGCAATATGAAACAAGGAGCACGAAACGGCGCCCGCCTCGGGCTCCGGTTCCCCGCCCTGCGCCCGCCGATCAGGCATGAAGGCACGGAACCCTTGCGTGTCCCGCCGCGCCCCCATCTCGCGGCTCCGGACACGCCGGATCACCCGCATGGGCGAAATTGATCCCATGCGCGCCAAACCCCGACGGGCGATCAGGCGACGGAAGCCTTGTTCCGCCCCGTGAAGCCGTCAGCCCCGAAATAGCCCTGCAACGGTCGCACCTGAAGGTCTCCGCCCACATAGGCCTTGATCCCGTGCGCCGCTGCGATGGCTCCGGACAGCGTGGTGTAATACGGCACTTTCTGCAAGAGGGCGGCCCGGCGAAGCGACCGGCTGTCCGCAAGAGCCTGCACCCCCTCGGTGGTGTTGAAGACGAGCTGCACCTCGCCGTTCTTCAGCGCATCGACGATATGCGGCCGGCCTTCCAGCACCTTGTTGATCTTGTCCGCCTTGAGCCCGTGCTCCTCCAGGAAGCGCTGGGTGCCCGAGGTGGCGATCACCCGGAAGCCCAGCTCCTCCAGCAGCTTGACCGACGGCAGGATGCGCTCCTTGTCCTGGTCGCGCAGGGAGACGAACACCGTGCCGGACAGGGGCACCTTGGTGCCGCCGCCGAGCTGGCTCTTGGCGAAGGCGACGCCGAAATCGGTGTCGAGGCCCATCACCTCGCCGGTGGAGCGCATCTCCGGCCCCAGCACCGTGTCGACGCCGGGGAAGCGGGCGAAGGGGAACACCGCCTCCTTCACCGCGATATGGTCGAACACCGGCTTCTTGAGGTGGAAGCTGTCGAGCTTCTCCCCCGCCATCACCCGGGCGGCGATCTTGGCGATGGGAATGCCCACCACCTTGGCCACGAAGGGCACGGTGCGGGAGGCGCGCGGGTTCACCTCCAGCACGTAGATCTCGTCGCCCTTGATGGCGTACTGCACGTTCATCAGCCCGCCGACGCCCAGCGCCAGAGCCATGGCAGCAGTCTGCCGCTCGAGGGCTGCGAGGATCTCGGGGGAGAGCGAATAGGGCGGCAGCGAACAGGCGCTGTCGCCCGAATGGATGCCCGCCTCCTCGATATGCTCCATGATGCCGGCGACGAACACGTCCGCGCCGTCGCACAGCGCATCCACGTCCACCTCGATGGCGTCGGACAGATAGCGGTCGAACAGCAGCGGGTTCTTGCCCAGCACCGTGTTGATCTGGCCGGTCTTGTCGTTGGGATAGCGCGCCTTGATCTCCTGCGGCACGAGGCCCGGCAGGGTCTCCAGCAGATAGTCGCCGAGCTCGCGCTCCTCGCGGATGATCTGCATGGCCCGCCCGCCCAGCACGTAAGAGGGGCGCACCACCATGGGGTAGCCGAGCTCGCCCGCCACGAGGCGCGCCTGCTCCACCGAATAGGCGATGCCGTTGGCAGGCTGGCGGATCTTCAGGCGGTCCAGCAGGGTCTTGAAGCGGTCGCGGTCCTCGGCGAGGTCGATAGCGTCGGGCGAGGTGCCGAGGATGGGCACGTCCGCCTCCTCCAGCGCCTTGGCGAGCTTCAGCGGCGTCTGGCCGCCGAACTGCACGATGACGCCCTTGAGGGTGCCGTTGGTGCGCTCGCAGGCGATCAGCTCCAGCACGTCTTCCGCCGTCAGCGGCTCGAAATAGAGCCGGTCGGAGGTGTCGTAATCGGTGGAGACGGTCTCCGGATTGCAGTTGACCATGATCGCCTCATAGCCCGCATCCTTGAGGGCGAAGGCCGCATGGCAGCAGCAATAGTCGAACTCGATGCCCTGCCCGATCCGGTTCGGACCGCCGCCGAGAATCACCACCTTCTCGCGGTCGGAAGGCTGCGCCTCGTCGGCCGGGGCGCCGGCGAACGGCGTCTCGTAGGTGGAGTACATATAAGCGGTGGGCGAGGCGAACTCGGCGGCGCAGGTATCGATGCGCTTGTAGACCGGGCGCACGTCCAGCGCCTGCCGGCGGGCGCGCACCTGCGCCTCGGTGAGGCCGGCGAGGGTGGCGAGGCGCGCGTCGGAGAAGCCCATGGCCTTCAGGCGGCGCATCGCCCCCTCGGTGCCGGGCAGGCCGAGGCGGCGCACCTTGTTCTCCATCTCCACGATGCCGCGGATCTCGCGCAGGAACCACGGGTCGATCTTGCAGGCGGCGTGGATCTGCTCGTTCGACAGGCCGAGGCGCATGGCCTGCGCCACATAGAGCAGGCGGTCGGGAGTCGGGGTGCCGAGCGCCGCGCGGATGGCGTTCTTGTCGTCGCCCTGGCCGAGGCCCTCGATCTCGATGTCGTCGAGGCCGGTGAGGCCGGTCTCCAGCGAGCGCAGGGCCTTCTGGAGCGATTCCTGGAAGGTGCGGCCGATGGCCATGGCCTCGCCCACCGACTTCATGGCGGTGGTGAGGGTGGGCTCGGCCCCGGGGAACTTCTCGAAGGCGAAGCGCGGCACCTTCGTCACCACATAATCGATGGTGGGCTCGAAGGAGGCCGGGGTGGCGCCGCCGGTGATGTCGTTCTCGATCTCGTCCAGCGTGTAGCCGATGGCGAGGCGCGCGGCCACCTTGGCGATGGGAAAGCCGGTGGCCTTCGACGCCAGCGCCGAGGAGCGCGACACCCGCGGGTTCATCTCGATGACGATGAGCCGGCCATCCGCGGGGTTCACCGCGAACTGCACGTTGGAGCCGCCGGTCTCCACCCCGATCTCGCGCAGCACCGCCAGCGAGGCGTCGCGCATGATCTGGTATTCCTTGTCGGTCAGCGTGAGCGCCGGGGCGACGGTGATGGAATCGCCCGTGTGCACGCCCATCGGGTCGATGTTCTCGATGGAGCACACGATGATGCAGTTGTCCGCCTTGTCGCGGACCACCTCCATCTCATACTCCTTCCAGCCGAGCACGCTCTCCTCCACCAGCACCTCGTTGGTGGGGGAGGCATCGATGCCGCGCTCGATGATCTCGATGAACTCGGCCTTGTTGTAGGCGATGCCCCCGCCGGTGCCGCCCATGGTGAAGGACGGGCGGATGATGGCGGGCAGGCCCACCTCGTCGAGGGCCTCCAGCGCCTGGGACAGGGTCTTGATCTGCCGCGACTTGGGGGTGGAGAGGCCGATCTTGGTCATGGCCTCACGGAACAATTCGCGGTCCTCGGCCTTGTCGATGGCCTCGGCGGTGGCGCCGATCATCTCCACGCCGAACTTCTCCAGCGTCCCCATCTTCTTCAGCGACAGGGCGCAGTTGAGCGCCGTCTGGCCGCCCATGGTGGGCAGCAGGGCGAAGCCCTTGGAGCGGTCGCCGCGCTCCTTCTCGATGATCTTGGTGACGATCTCGGCGGTGATGGGCTCGATATAGGTGGCGTCCGCCATGTCCGGGTCGGTCATGATGGTGGCGGGGTTGGAATTCACGAGGACCACCCGGTAGCCCTCTTCCTTCAGCGCCTTGACCGCCTGGGTGCCGGAATAATCGAACTCGCACGCCTGGCCGATGACGATGGGGCCGGCGCCGATGATGAGGATGGTTTCAAGATCGGTGCGTTTCGGCATGTCTTCCTGGCGCTCTTCGCCCCTCTGGCGCTGTTCCGGTGGCGCTCGTCCGCCCCGGCGCGCGGCAGAGCCGCCCGGCGCCGGATCGGACCAGGCCGGACCCCGGAGGGCGGTTGGTCCTTCGCTCGGCGCCCGCCGCCGGCCGTACCGGGCACAGCCCCGTTCGGCATTCCGGCTCCGGGCGCAAAAAAAGGGCCGCGGGTTACGCGCCCCCGAAGATTGGTCGCCCCGCCGGACGGCGGGAGGCCGCGCCGAGGCGGAGGCCGCAAGACCCCTTCCCGATGCGCTGAGGGGCTTCCTTAGACCAAATTCGAGGGGGACGGAAGCCGTCTTCCACCCCCACATGGGTCGTATGCGACGACTGCGTGACGCACCTCCGGGGCGCGAGCCACCGCCCCGGCGCCGCGCCGCCTCGCGCAACGGGATGCCGAAACGGCAAACCGGAGGGATCCGCCGGCGCCCTACCGTCACACCGACTTCATGGGAAACGGCTTTGGTGCCCCCGACCAAGGTCGGGGGATCCCATGAACGAGATGCGCGGCATCGAGGCCCAGGCGAAGGGCCGCTCCGTCCAGGACTATATCGACGAATCGCCGATCTGGCCGGACGGCACCCAGGTGGGCGCCACGCCCATGACCGCCATGCAGTGGCGGATCTGGTGGCTCGCCGCCGCGGGCAAGTTCTTCGAGGGCCTGGTGGTGTTCATGACCGGCGTCGCCATGCCGCTGATCTCCCAGGAATTCGGCATGAACGCCTTCCAGCACGGCATCGTCGGCGCGGCGAGCCTGGCCGGCATCCTGGTGGGTGCGCTGTTCCTCGGCGGCCTGGCCGACCATTTCGGCCGCAAGACCATGTTCATCGTCGAGATGGCGCTGTTCATCGTCTTCCTGGTGCTGCTCTCGCTGAGCCCGTCCTATTTCTGGCTGGTGGTCTTCCTGTTCGGCGTCGGCCTGGCGCTGGGCTGCGACTATCCTACCGCCCACCTGGTCATCTCCGAGAGCATCCCCTCCGCCAACCGCGGCCGGCTGGTGCTGGCGGCCTTCGGCTTCCAGGCGGTGGGCGCGCTGATCGGCACGCTGGTGGGCTACGTCATCCTCGCCAATCTGCCGGAGGTCACCGCCTGGCGCTGGATGTACGCCACCGCCATCCTGCCCGCCATCGCCGTGGTGATCGGCCGCCTCTTCGTCACCGAGAGCGCGCCCTGGCTGCTCGCCCACGGCCACAAGGAGAAGGCCGAGCGCGAGACGGCGCGGCTTCTGAAGCGCGACCCGCTCTATCCCAAGGATGTCGAGCTCGCCAGCAAGTCGAAGCCGGTGAGCAAGGCCGACCGGCACCCGCTCAAGCTGTTCGACGCCAAGAACCGGCGCGCCACCATCCTCGCCAGCGTGCCCTGGTTCCTGCAGGATCTCGGCACCTACGGCATCGGCATGTTCACGCCCACCATCCTGGCGGCGGCGCTGGGTCACGGCACGGTGCACGTGCACGACCTCACCGACATCATCGCCAATGACGAGCGCGCCGCCCAGGGCGCGGCGCTCATCGACGTGCTGCTCATCGTCGGCATCATCGGCGCGGTGCTGCTGGCCGACAAGGTGGGGCGCATCCCGCTGCAGATCGTCGGCTTCGTCGGCTGCGCGGCCGGGCTCTTCGTCGCCGCGCTGTCGTCCTACTACACCGGCACCACCCACATGGCGCTGATCTTCGCCGGCTTCATGCTCTTCAACTTCATGACCAACCTCGGCCCCAACGCGCAGACCTACCTGCTCGCCGGCGAGGTGTTCCCCACCCATATCCGCGGCATGGGGGCGGGCTTTGCCGCCGGCTTCGCCAAGATCGGCGCGGTGACCACCGCCTTCCTCTTCCCCATCCTGCTGCACGAGATCGGCACCCAGGCGCTGCTCTTCATCCTGGTGGGGACCTCGCTGGTCGGCGCGGTGGTCACCTATCTCTTCCGCATCGAGACGACCGGCAAGAATCTGGACGAGATCGGCGACTGAGGGTCCGAGGC
>JAFIHR010000104.1 GCA_017849325.1 Xanthobacter autotrophicus
AAGGTGTGGGAGTGGAAGGCGGAATCCGGCGGCACCATCGTCGGCCAGCTCAAGCGCCTCGGCGCCTCGTGCGACTGGTCGCGCGAGCGCTTCACCATGGACGAGGGCCTGTCCCGCGCGGTGCTGAAGGTGTTCGTCCAGCTTTATCGCGAGGGGCTCATCTACAAGGACAAGCGCCTCGTCAACTGGGACCCCAAGCTCATCACCGCCATCTCGGACCTGGAAGTCAATCCGGTGGAGATGAAGGGCAACCTCTGGCACCTGCGCTATCCGGTGGAGGGCGAGAAGGGCCGCTTCATTGTGGTCGCCACCACCCGCCCCGAGACCATGCTGGGCGACACCGCGGTGGCGGTGCATCCCGATGACGAGCGCTACCGGGACCTCGTGGGCAAGAACGTGATCCTGCCCTTGGTGGGCCGGCGCATCCCCATCGTGGCGGATGAATATTCCGACCCCGAGAAAGGCTCGGGCGCGGTGAAGATCACCCCGGCGCACGATTTCAACGACTTCGAGGTGGGCAGGCGGCACCACCTGCCCATGATCAACGTGCTCGATGCCGAGGCGCGGATCGACACCTCCGGCATCCGCGACGACCATGCCGAGCGGCCCGAGGCCTATGTGGAGACCGATGACGCCGCCGGCCTGCTGGCGCATCTTTCCGCCCTCGACCGCTTCGCCGCGCGCAAGCAGATCGTCGAGCTGCTCACCAATCTGGAGCTGCTGGAGACCATCGAGCCCCACACCCACATGGTGCCCCACGGCGACCGCTCCAACGTGGTCATCGAGCCCTGGCTCACCGATCAGTGGTATGTGGACGCCAAGACCCTGGCCCAGCCGGCGCTCGCCGCCGTGCGCGAGGGGCGCACCAGCTTCGTGCCGAAGAACTGGGAGAAGACCTATTTCGAGTGGCTGGAGAACATCCAGCCCTGGTGCGTCTCCCGCCAGCTCTGGTGGGGCCACCAGATCCCGGCCTGGTACGACCCCTTCGGCAACGTCTTTGTGGCCGAGGACGAGGATCAGGCCTTCGAGCAGGCCATCGCCCACAACGTCGGCAACGAGACCCTCTCGGCCGAGGAGGCGGAAGCCCTCATCCAGGACGCCGACAAGCGTGCCCAGTTCCTCACCCGCGACGAGGATGTGCTCGACACCTGGTTCTCCTCCGCCCTGTGGCCCTTCTCCACCATGGGCTGGCCCGACGAGACGGACGAGCTGAAGAAGTTCTACCCCACCTCGGTGCTGGTGACGGGCTTCGACATCATCTTCTTCTGGGTCGCCCGCATGATGATGATGGGCCTCCACTTCATGGACGACGTGGTGCCCTTCAAGGACATCTACATCCACGCCCTCGTGCGCGACGAGAAGGGGGCGAAGATGTCGAAGTCGAAGGGCAACGTCATCGACCCCCTCGACCTCGTGGACAAATACGGCGCCGATGCCCTGCGCTTCACTTTGGCGGCCATGGCGGCGCAGGGGCGCGACATCAAGCTCGCCACCTCGCGGGTGGAGGGCTATCGCAACTTCGCCACCAAGCTCTGGAACGCGGTGCGCTTCGCCGAGATGAACGGCTGCGCGCGCGTTGACGGCTTCGACCCGGCCAAGGTGGAGGGCACCCTCAACCGCTGGATCATCGGCGAGGCCGCCCGTGCCGCCTCGGAGGTGAAGGAGGCCATCCTCGCCTATCGCTTCAACGATGCGGCGGGCGCCATCTACCGCTTCCTGTGGAACGTGTTCTGCGACTGGCACCTGGAGCTGGCCAAGCCCGTGCTCTCCGGCGCCGATGGGGCGGCGAAGGATGAGACCCGCGCCACCACCGCTTATGTGCTCGACGTGGCCATGGCGCTGCTGCACCCCTTCATGCCCTTCCTCACCGAGGAGCTCTGGGCCGAGACCGGCAAGAGCGGCCCGGCGCGCACCAGCCTGCTGGCGCTGGCGCCGTGGCCCGATCTCGCTGGCCTTGAGGCGCCCGACGCCGAGGCCGAGGTGGGCTGGGTGGTGGATCTCGTCACCGAGATCCGCTCGGTGCGGGCGGAGATGAACGTTCCTGCCTCGGCCCAGGTGCCGCTGGTGCTCGTGGCGCCCTCCGAGGCGACGAAGGCCCGCGCGGGGCAGTGGGACGACGCGCTGCGCCGCCTCGCCCGCCTCGCCACGGTGGATGTGGCCGAGGCGGCCCCGCCGGAATCGGTGCAAATGGTGGTGCGCGGCGAGAGCGTGGCGCTGCCCCTCGCCGGGGTGGTGGACCTGTCCGCCGAGCTCGTCCGCCTGAAGAAGGAGGAGGACAAGCTCGACAAGGAGGTGGCCCGCATCGACGGCAAGCTCTCCAACGAGAGCTTCGTCGCCCGCGCCCCGGAAGAGGTGGTGGAGCAGGAGCGCGAGAAGCGGGCGGAATATGTCGCCCGCAAGGAGAAGGTGCGCCTCGCCATCGCCCAGCTTTCCGGTACGGCCTGACCTGCGCCGGGGCCACGAATGCGCGACCGGGCCGGGCAGGGCCGGCAGTGTTGCCGGTTCGCCACAATTGCGGCGTCGCGGGCCGCGGATCCTTCGCGCGACTGGATTCGCGCGGTGGAATCCGGCCGCCCCGCAGCTCTCCTTTATGTGACGGCAATGTCACACCCGCGGCCTTTCCCTGAGCCGTGAAGTCCGGCGCGGCCATGCGCCGCGATGCCGCCACAAAACGCCACGACATCCTTGAGGCACGCGGCCGTCAGCGTATCGCGGAAAGTACTTCCGCCAGCCGCGTGTGGGATGAGTCCCAATGGACAGGCGTGAGATGGTAGATGGATTTCGCAAGCGGCTGGTGACCGGAAGCCGCCAAGGAGAGGCCGCAGCTCGGCCTTGCCTCGGCCCCGATCCTGCCTTTGCGGTCTGGCATGGTAACCGCATCATGATTGCGGATCGTGCTTCCTCGTTCGACAGACCCCTTGCTGCTGCGGCCCAGACCCGCCGCGCGGCAGCTGGCCGGCTTGCCCGCCGGACGGGCCGGGCGCGCGTGGCGCGGACCCTGATGGCCGGCATGGTGGGCCTGCTGCTGACGGCCGGCGGCGCCGCCGCCTTCGACGGCACGGCGCAGGGTCCTTACGAGGCCAATGCGCTCACGCCCCCCGCCAACGTGCCCGGCGCGCCGGCCCTGCGTCCGCCGGAGGAGGCGTTCCGCCTCGGCACCCGCGCGCTGCGTTCCGGCGAGACCGAGAAGGGCCTGACCCAGCTCAATTATGCCGCCGCGCAGGGCCATCCCCTGGCGCAGTGGAAGCTGGCGCGCATCTATGCCGAGGGCGACGGCGTGAAGCGCGACGACGGCAAGGCCTTCGACTATTACAGCAAGATCGCCAATTCCCACGCCGAGGACTATCCCGGCACGCCGCAGGCGCGCTTCGTGGCCAATGCCTTCGTGGCGCTGGGCTCGTATTATCTCGCGGGCATTCCGGCGGCGGGCGTGAAGCGCGATCCGACCCGGGCGCGGGACATGTATTCCTACGCCGCCTCCTATTTCGGCGATGCCGACGCGCAGTATCTGCTCGGCAAGATGTATCTCGACGGCACCGGCGTCTCCCGCGATGCGCGCAATGCCGGGCGCTGGCTCACCCTCGCCGCCCAGAAGGGGCAGTTCGAGGCGCAGGCGCGGCTCGGCGAACTTTTGTTCCGCGGCGACGATGGCGTTCCGGCGCAGCGCGCCCGCGGCCTGATGTGGCTGACCCTGGCGCGCGACGCCGCCGCCAAGCCCGACGACAAATGGGTGGTCGAGCTGCAGGAGGAGGCCTTCGAGGAGGCCAGCGGTGACGAGCGGGCGGTGGCCCTCAAGTATCTCGAAGGCTGGCTGAAGATGTCGGCCCGGCGCTGAGCCGCCGGTTCCGCCGCACGCTCAAATTTCCCCCGGCACTTCCTCATCATGGCGCGTCAGGCCCGCGCCGAGACCGTCCGACATCTTCAGCGCCGAGCCGGTCCAGATGTGATGGCTGGGCGGGACCGCGTCCGGCGTGTCTAGCGTGCCGAGGGTGACGTCCACGTCCCGCTCGCCCGCCTTCTCGAACAGGATCGGGCTGCCGCAGGTCCCGCAGAAGCTGCGCGCCACGCCCGGCGAAGAGGCGAAGCGCGCCGGCTCGCCCGCCGTGACGGCGAAGGCCTCCCGCGGCACGCTCACCCAGGGCAGGGCGGCCGATCCCGACGCCTTCCGGCACAGCGTGCAATGGCACCAATAGGCGCTGGTCATGGCGGTGATGCGGTAGCGCAGCCGCCCGCACAGGCATCCCCCGTCCAGCGGACGGGCCGGAGAGGGGGCTTGGCCCTCCGTGGGGCCGCTCATGTGGCGATGGCGAAATCGGCCCAGACGGGCACGTGGTCGGACGGCTTCTCCCAGGCCCGCACATGCTTGTCGATGCCCACGGTGATGAGCTTGTCGGCCGCCTGGGGCGAGAGCAGCAGGTGGTCGATGCGGATGCCGTTGTC
>JAFIHR010000446.1 GCA_017849325.1 Xanthobacter autotrophicus
ATCATGTCCTGCTTGCCGTACTGGATCAGCTCATAGGCGTTGCCGATGCAGATGTTGGTGGTGGCGCAGGCGGCCGAGATGGAATAGCTCAGCCCCTTGATCTTGAACCAGGTGGAGAGCGTCGCCGAGGCGGTGGAGCCCATGGCCTTGGGCACCGCGAACGGGCCCACCTTCTTCGGCCCCTTGGTGCGGGCGATGTCGGCGGAGTCGACGATGGTCTTGGTGGACGAGCCGCCCGAGCCCATGATGAGGCCGGTGCGCTCGTTGGAGATGTCGGTCTCCTCGAGCCCGGCGTCGCGGATCGCCTGGTCCATGGCGACATGGTTCCAGGCGGTGCCGCCGCCATGGAAGCGCATGGCGCGGCGGTCGACCACCTCCTCGGCGTTCAGCGTCGGCGCGCCGTGCACCTGCGAGCGGAAGCCGAGCTGCGCGTAATCGTCGGCGAAGGAGATGCCGCTCTTGGCCTCGCGCAGGCTGGCGAGCACTTCCTGGGTGGTATTGCCGATGGACGAGACGATGCCCATCCCCGTGACGACGACGCGCCGCATCACATCTCCCCTGGTTCGACCGGCCTGCGGTTCCGGCGATCGTCCGGCGCCGGCGGCGCCTCGCATCGTCGGCGGTGGCGGGATCGTCTTGGCAGACGATCGTGGCGGGTCCTTGTCAGGCCACCGTTGTCCGGCCCGTGCGGGCCGTCGTCATCAGGCGCCCGCCGCCCCCGGAGCCATGTCCGCCTTGAACAGGCCCACCTTGAGGTCCTTGGCGCGGTAGATCACCTCGCCGTCGGCGGACAGCCAGCCATCGGCGATGCCGAGCACCAGCTTGGAGCGCATGACACGCTTCAGCTCCACCCCATAGACCACTTTCTTCATCGTGGGCAGCACCTGGCCGGAGAATTTCAGCTCCCCGAGGCCGAGCGCCCGGCCGCGGCCCGGCGAGCCGAGCCAGCCGAGGAAGAAGCCCACCATCTGCCACAGCGCATCAAGGCCGAGGCAGCCCGGCATCACCGGATCGCCCTTGAAATGGCAGGGGAAGAACCAGAGGTCGGGGCTCACGTCCAGCTCGGCGCGCACCATGCCCTTGCCGAACTCGCCGCCGGTCTCCGAAATCTCGCTGATGCGATTGAACATGAGCATGGGCGGCAGCGGCAGTTGCGCATTTCCCGCTCCGAACAATTCGCCGCGGCCGCAGGCGAGAAGATCCTCATACTCGAAGCTGGTCTGCCGTTCTGCCATTCTGACCTAAATCGCCATGCTGCCCGGCTGGGGAGGTCCTGGGGAGTGGAGGTCCAGGCGAAGTCCCTGTCGGATCGTTGCCAAAAGCCGTGAGGCCTGCGCCGAGGTTCGCGCGCGGCTCTCCCTAACATAGGCGGGGGCGTGCTCAAAGTCATGAAAGCGTCACGCCCACCGCTTCCCGCTCGCGGCGCCGATTGGAGCCCGCTACCGGCAGGCCGGCGGGCGACGAAGCGCCTCTACTTCCGTTAGGGCATGTGGCGCCGCGCACGGCCGGCGTTGGTGCTTCGGGCGCGAACGGTATAATGGCGCGATCTCACGCCCATGCCAGGAGCCGGCCCATGGTCCCCGCCTTTCTGAAGGAGTTCCGCGAGTTCGCCATCAAGGGAAATGTGATGGACCTCGCCATCGGCGTCATCATCGGCGCGGCCTTCGGCAACATCGTCGCCTCGCTGGTGAGCGACATCTTCATGCCGGTGATCGGCGCCATCACCGGCGGCCTCGATTTCTCGAATTATTTCATTCCGCTGTCCAAGGCGGTCACGGCCGACAACCTGGCGGATGCGAAGAAGCAGGGCGCGGTCCTGGCCTACGGCTCGTTCATCACCATCGCCATCAACTTCCTCATCGTGGCGGGCGTCCTGTTCCTGGTGGTGCGCGGCATCAACACGCTGCGTCGCATGGAGGCGCAGAAGCCCGCCGCCCCGCCGGAGCCGACCCGCACCGAGGTGCTGCTCGAACAGATCCGCGATCTCATGGAAAAGCGCCAGGGCAGCGCCTGATCAGCGCGCGTCCACGCCCACCGCGTCGGCGAGGCGGGTGAAGCCGTCCGCCCTCAGCCGCCCGGCCAGATCCGCCTTGATGCGGCCGACCAGCCCCGGCCCGTGGAACACCAGGGCCGAATAGAGCTGCACCAGGCTCGCCCCGGCGCGGATCTTGGCATAGGCATCGGCGCCCGAGGCGATGCCGCCCACCCCCACCAGCGGAACGCGCCCGCCGGTGAGCCGGTAGAGCGCGGCGAGGCGCTCGGTGGACAGGGCCATGAGCGGCCGCCCGGAGAGCCCTCCGGCCTCGCCCTTCCAGGGGCTCCTGAGGGTGGCGGGCCGCGACAGGGTGGTGTTGCCCATGATGATGCCGTCCACCCCGGTCTCGATCGCCACCTGGGCGACATCGGCGAGGCCCGTGTCATCGAGGTCCGGCGCCACCTTCACCAGCAGCGGCGGGCGGTCCGCCGCCTCCGGGATCGAAGCGTTGCGCACCGCCAGCACGTGGGCGAGCAGGTCCGCCATCTCGCCACGCGCCTGCAGCGCCCGAAGCCCGGGCGTGTTGGGCGAGGAGATGTTGCACACGAGGTAATCGGCGAGCCGGCAGGTGGCGGAGACGCCGGCGGTGTAGTCCCCCACCGCGTCCTCGCTCTCCTTGTTCTTCCCCACATTGGCGCCGACGATGCCGCGCGCCCCGCCCGCCTTGCGCCGCCCGAGCCGGTAGACGAAGGGCACCAGCCCCTCGCTGTTGAAGCCGAAGCGGTTGATCACCGCCTCGTCCTCATCCAGGCGGAACAGACGCGGCCTGGGGTTTCCCGGCTGGGGACGCGGGGTCACCGTGCCGGCCTCGACGAAGCCGAAGCCGAGCTTCAGGAGCGGGTCCACCGCCTCGCAATTCTTGTCGAAGCCCGCCGCCAGCCCCACCGGATTGGGAAAGGCGATGCCCCACAATCGGGTGGCGAGCACCGGGTCGTCCGGCTTCGACGCGCCGGGCACCAGCCCGCGCTTCAGCACCTTGATGGCCAGGGTGTGGGCCTGCTCGGCCGAGATGAAGCGCAGCGCCGGACGGGCGAGGGCGTAGAGATTCATGGGGCGGGCGTCACTCGCCGGTGGTGGCGGTGCCGCCGTGGGCCTTCGACCAGGTGTGGGGATCGTGCAGGAAGGCCTCGATCTGGGCCACCTGCGCGTTCTCGAAGCGGCCCGACTTCTTCACCTCGGCCAGCACGTCCCACCAGGTGGCGAGGCGGTGCAGGGTGAGGCCGGACTCCTTCAGGATGCCCGCCGCCTCGGCGAAGATGTCGTAATAGAAGAAGACGAAGCAGTGGGCGCATTCCGCCCCGGCCTCGCGCAGCGCATTGACGAAGGTCACCTTGCTGCGCCCGTCGGTGGTGAGATCCTCCACCAGCAGCACCCGCTGGCCCGGCGCCAGATGGCCCTCGATCTGGGCATTGCGGCCGAAGCCCTTGGGCTTCTTGCGCACATACTGCATGGGCAGCATCAGCCGGTCGGAGACCCAGGCGGCAAAGGGAATGCCCGCCGTCTCGCCGCCCGCCACGCTGTCGAACTGCTCGTAGCCGATCTCGCGGTAGATGGTGGAGATGCCGAAATCCACCAGGGTCTGGCGCACCCGCGGGAAGGAGATGAGGCGGCGACAGTCGATATAGACCGGGCTCGCCCAGCCCGAGGTGAAGATGAACGGCTCGCCCGAGGAGAAGCGCACCGCCTCCACCTCCAGCAGCATGCGGGCGGTCTGCTCGGCGATGGTGGCTTGATCGGGGAAAGCTGTGACATTCGCCATGGTCGGCCGCGTCCTTCGGGGAAATTCGCAAATTCTGCCGCCGGCATATAGCAGAGCCGCGCCTGCGCGACACCCTCGCGGATCAAGAAGCGGACGGCATCAGGCGGCCCGCGCCAGCGCCCGGGCGTGGTCCAGCGCCATTTCCAGCCGGTCGTTGCCCCAGAACAGCTCGCCGTCCGCCGTCACGAAGCTCGGCGCGCCGAAGATGCCGAGGCTCTTGGCGGTCTCGGTCTGGGCGCGCAGCGCCTCCTTGTTGGCCGGAAGCTCGGCGTCATCGATCACGCTCGGGCAGAAATGGCCGAGGCCGGCGAGGACCTGCCGGACGGTCTCGCGGCTCGAAATGTCGCGCCCCTCGGCGAACTCGGCCCGATAGACCGCCTGGGTGAAGGGCACCCGGCACGCA
>JAFIHR010000447.1 GCA_017849325.1 Xanthobacter autotrophicus
CCTTCAGGCGGTGGCGCGAGGCATCGACATGTTCGACTGCGTGATGCCCACCCGCGCCGGCCGCCACGCCCATGCCTTCACCCGCTTCGGCCGCATCAATCTGAAGAACGCGCGCCATGCGGAGGATCCGCGCCCGCTGGACGAGACCAGCGACTGCCCGGCGCTGCGCGATTATTCCCGCGCCTATCTGCACCACCTCGTGCGCTGCCAGGAGATGCTGGGCGCCATGCTGCTCTCCTGGGCCAACGTGCATTATTACGAGCAGCTCATGGCCGGCGCCCGCGCTGCCATCGCCGCCGGGCGCTATGGGGATTATGTGGCCGAGGTGAAAGACGGCTGGGCGCGGGGCGATCTGCCGGTGTGGGAGGGGTAGGGGCGACTGCCGGCCGGCGGGGGCGATCGCGGCGCAGCGTCAATTTTGCGATTGAATAAACGGACAACCGTTTTATTCTCTCCCCGCGCCCCCACCGTGAACGCCATCAGAAGAAGGGCGCGGGAGGAGACTTGTGATGTTGCCCAACAGCCCCGCCGGGTTCGACTTCAACCTCGGCGAGACCGCCGACATGCTGCGCGACACGGTGCGCGCCTTCTCCGACGCGGAGATCGCCCCGCGCGCCGCCGAGATCGACCGCACCAACCAGTTCCCCCGGGATCTCTGGCCCAAGCTCGGCGACCTCGGCCTCATGGGCATCACGGTGGAGGAGGAATACGGCGGCTCGGGCCTCGGCTATCTGGAGCATGTGATCGCGGTGGAGGAGATCTCCCGCGCCTCCGCCTCGGTGGGCCTGTCCTATGGCGCGCACTCCAACCTCTGCATCAACCAGCTCCGCCGCAACGGCACCCCCGAGCAGAAGCAGAAGTACCTGCCCAAGCTCATCTCCGGCGAGCACGTGGGCGCGCTCGCCATGTCGGAGCCGGGCGCCGGCTCGGACGTGGTGTCCATGCGCACCCGTGCCGAGAAGAAGGGCGACCGCTACATCCTCAACGGCTCCAAGATGTGGATCACCAACGGCCCCATCGCCGAGACCCTGGTGGTCTATGCCAAGACCGATCCCAATGCCGGGCCCAAGGGCATCACCACCTTCATCGTCGAGAAAGGCTTCAAGGGCTTCTCCACCGCCCAGAAGCTGGACAAGCTCGGCATGCGCGGCTCCGACACCGGCGAGCTGGTGTTCGAGGATTGCGAGGTGCCGGAGGAGAACGTGCTCGGCCAGGTGGGCAAGGGCGTGAACGTGCTGATGAGCGGGCTCGATTACGAGCGCGCGGTGCTGGCGGCGGGACCCCTCGGCATCATGCAGGCGTGCATGGACGTGGTGATTCCCTACGTGCATGAGCGCAAGCAGTTCGGCCAGCCCATCGGCACCTTCCAGCTCATGCAGGGCAAGATCGCCGACATGTATGTGACCATGAACGCCACCCGCGCTTATGTGTATGCGGTGGCGCAGGCCTGCGACCGCGGCGCCACCACCCGCGAGGACGCCGCCGGCGCCATCCTCTACGCGGCGGAGAAGGCCACCTGGATGGCGCTCGAAGCCATCCAGACCCTGGGCGGCAACGGCTACATCAACGACTATCCCACCGGCCGCCTGCTGCGCGACGCCAAGCTCTACGAGATCGGCGCCGGCACCAGCGAGATCCGCCGCATGCTGATCGGCCGCGAGCTGTTCCAGAAGACCGCCTGACCGGGCGCCCTGCCGCTAGACCCCGGCTCCAACGCGCGAGCGCGCGCCGGCCGGGCCTCGCGCACATCTTTACGCCGGTGCCGGCTGCGGCAACCGGCGCCCCGGACGGCGCGTCCGCGCGCCTTTCCTCCCGCCGCCGCCGCGCTTAAGAGGGGGCGGCACAAGGAGGCGCGCGGCAATGGATTTCTTCTCGGTCTCGAAAGTGGCCTGGTTCATCCTGTCGCCGTCCAATGCGCTGGTGATTCTCGCCGGCCTCGCCTTCGTGCTGCTGCTGGTGGGGCGCCGGCGCACCGGCCTCGGGCTCCTCGGCCTCGCCCTCGCGGGTTTCCTCGTCTTCGGCCTGTCGCCGGCGGCCAACTACATCGCCTCGCCGCTGGAGGAGCGCTTCCCCGTGTTCCGTGACGACGGGCGGCCGGTCACCGGCATCATCCTGCTCGGCGGCGCGGAGATGCCGGACATCGGACTTGCCCGCGACACCCTCGCCTTCAACGAGGCCGGTGAGCGGGTGATGGCCTTCGCCGATCTCTCCCGGCGCTATCCGCAGGCGCGGCTCGCCTTCGTCGGCGGCAGCGGCGCGCTCCTCTCCTCCGCGCCCCCTGATGCGGAATCCGCCATGATCCGCAACAATCTCGTCGCGCTCGGCATCGACGAGAAGCGGGTGGAGTTCGAGCCGAAATCCCGCAACACGGCGGAGAATGCCGCCTTCGCCAAGGCGCTGCTGGATCCCAAGCCCGGCGAGCGCTGGCTGCTGATCACCAGCGCCTATCACATGCCGCGGGCGGTGGGCTGCTTCCGGGCGGCGGATTTTCCCGTGGCGGCCTATCCGGTGGACTTCCGCACGGTGGGGCCGGGCGGGCTGAACGA
>JAFIHR010000448.1 GCA_017849325.1 Xanthobacter autotrophicus
CTCGGGCTCCGCCTTGGCGCCGTCGATCCACTCCTGCATGAACGGCATGGCCATGACCGTATCGCGATAGCTCGCGCACTGCGGGTCGAGGGCGACGTCATAGGTGGTGAAGCGCGAGCACACCGGAGCGTACATGGCGTCCGCCAGGGTCGGCGCGGGGCCCATGAGGAACGGTCCGCCGTGGGCGGTGAGGCAGCCGCGCCAGATGGCGACGATGCGCTCGATATCCGCCTGGGCGCCGGCCCACACCTTGAAGCCCGGGTAGCGCGACTTGATGTTCATGGGCAGCGCCGAGCGCAGGTTGGCGAAGCCTGAGTGCATCTCGCCCGAGATCGACAGGCAGTGCGCCCGCACCGCGCGGTCCGCCGGCAGGAGGCCCGCCGCGGGGAACACCTCGTTGAGATAGCTGGCGATGGCGAGCGTGTCCCACACCGTGACGCCCTCATGCACCAGGCGCGGCACGAGGAAGGACGGCGACAGGAGCAGCAGCTCGGCCTTGGTGTCGGGGTCGTCCACCGGGACGCGCTCCTCGTCGAAGGCGAGCCCCGCCATCTTGCACATCAGCCAGCCGCGCAGCGACCAGGAGGAGTAGTTCTTACTGGAAATGGTCAGCGTTGCTGTGGTCATCCACGTGCCTCGGTTCGTGAGCCTCGGTTCACGACGCGCGGCGGCCCCCGACACCGCGCGGTTCACATCATTCCTCGCCCCGCAGGGCGGCCCGCGCACCCCCGCGGGGGCGGGGACACGCTCGTCGTCCCCCTGGTCGGGAACGCATGCTGCAGGCCCCCGAAGAACGGGGACAAGCACCTCCGGCCCCGACCGACGGGGACCTGGACCGAACGGGCGGTTCGACGCTACCGTCGACGACCGAATCACCCCCGTACGGATGGACAATGGGAAGCGTGTTGCATTGCAGCACGCTCCGCTCCAATATCCCCTTTAGGGGTACAACTGATCGGGCTCGCTGCAAAGCGCATTAAGCGACCCTGCGACAATAACTTAACCTGCTCTTCCGGAGCTGACCGGCGGAGCGGCATGAACGCAACAGAAGGGTATCGGAACAGATGCGCGGATCTCTCCCTTCGCATATGCTGGTCGGACGGCCGCCCCGTCTGGCCGATCGGTGCCGGTGCCAATGATGTATCTTGCTTATCAAGCGCACGCCGACTTCATGGAGCCGATCCGGCTCGCCGCGAGCCTCGCCCGCATGACGCTTACGGGCCCGCTCGTCAATGGATATGGCCACGCAGGCCTGCGGCATCTCGCAGCCGCCTACGAACTCGTGGAACGCGCCGGGCTCAGCCACGGCCGCCCCGATTTCGGCATCCGCTCCGTCGAGGTGGGCAACCGCGAGGTCCAGGTGGTGGAGGAGAAGGCCGGCGTTCTGCCGTTCGGCACCCTGCTCCACTTCAAGAAGGACGTGGACATCGCCCAGCCGCGGGTGCTGGTGATCGCCCCGCTGTCCGGCCATTTCGCGACGCTGCTGGTCAACACCGTCAAGACCATGCTGCCGGATCATGACGTCTACATCACGGACTGGCACAACGCGCGGGACGTGCCGCTCTCGGAAGGCCCGTTCGGCTTCGACGATTATGTCGATCACGTCATCCGCTTCCTGGAGATTCTCGGGCCGGGCGCCCACACGGTGGCGGTCTGCCAGCCCTGCGTGCAGTCGCTGGTGGCGAGCGCGGTCATGGCGCAGCAGGGCAACCCCGCCGCGCCGCGCTCCATGACGCTGATGGCCGGCCCCATCGACTGCCGCATCAATCCGACCAAGGTGAATGAGCTGGCCATGTCCAAGCCCATCTCCTGGTTCGAGCGCAACCTCATCACCAAGGTCCCGCCGGGCTTCGGCGGCGCGGGCCGCAAGGTCTATCCGGGGTTCCTCCAGCTCTCGGCCTTCGTGAGCATGAACCTCAGCCGGCACCTCAAGGCGCACATGGATCTCTACCACCACCTCGCCGAAGGCGAGGCGGAGAAGGCCGAGACCACCAAGACCTTCTATGACGAGTATTTCGCGGTGCTCGACCTCGCCGCGGAGTTCTACCTGGAGACCGTGCAGTACGTGTTCCAGGACTACCGCCTGCCCAAGGGCGAGCTGACCTTCCGCGGCCAGCCCATCGACTTCAAGGCCATCCGCCGCACCGCGCTGCTCACCGTGGAAGGCGAGCGGGACGACATCTGCTCGCTCGGCCAGACCGTGGCGGCGCAGGACATCTGCTCCGGACTGCGGCCGCACAAGAAGCGCCACCACATGCAGGCGGGCGTCGGGCATTACGGCGTGTTCTCCGGCCGCAAGTGGGCCGGGCAGGTCTATCCCATCGTGAAGAACCACATCCTCGCCAGCGACTGATCGCGGAGAATTCATCGGCAGGGGCGGCGGATCGCCCCGCCCCGCGGCGTCAGGCCACGCCGCCGCCCATCCCTGCGGAAGGGCGGCGGCGCGCCCGGCGCGACGCTGTTGCGCCCGAAGATAAATCGTTTAAAGCAGTCCTTCCCCACTCCTTCCCGCGGCGGGCCGCCCGTGCCCGTGGAGCCGACCCGTGGATACCGCCACTCCCGCCCTTCGCCTCGGCCGGCATCCCGCCTTCGTGCGCTTCTGGCTGAGCCGCGTCGGCTCCGCCCTCGCGTTCCAGATGACTGGCGTCGCGGTGGGCTGGCTGATCTATGACCTGACCGGCAGCGCCCTCGCCCTCGGCCTCGTCGGCCTCGCCCAGTTCCTGCCCATGCTGGCGCTGACCCTGGTGGTGGGCCATGTGGCGGACACCTTCAACCGCAAGCGCGTCGTCGCGGTCTGCCAGGCCATCGCCGCGCTGACCCTCGCCCTGGTGGCGACCGGGCTGCTGACCGGCACCATCGGCGTTGCCGGCATCTATGCCGCGGTGGCGGTGATCGGCGCCACCCGCGCGTTCGAGCACCCCACCCTGTCGGCGCTGCTGCCCAGCCTTGTGCCGGGGGAGGCGCTGCCCCGGGCGCTCGCCCTTTCGACCTCGGCGCTGGAGATCGCCACCATCGCCGGCCCCGCGGTCGGCGGTCTCGTCTACGGCCTCGGCCGCGAGGTGCCGTTCGCCGCCGCGGCGCTGTGCTACGCCCTCGCCGCGAGCGCCATGGCGAGCATCGCCTTCACCCCGGCGCCGCGCCGGACCGGCCCGGTGACGCTCGCCTTCCTGCTGTCGGGCCTCACCTTCATCCGCCGCCATCCGGTGGTGCTGGGCTCCATCTCCCTCGACCTGTTCGCGGTGCTGCTGGGCGGCGTGACCGCGCTGCTGCCGATCTTCGCCCGCGACATCCTGCACGTGGGCTCGACCGGGCTCGGCGTGCTGCGCGCCGCCCCGGCGCTCGGGGCGCTGCTGATGTCGCTGACGCTGGCCCACGTCCCGCTGTCCCGCCGGGTGGGCCTCAAGATGTTCGTCGCGGTGATGGTGTTCGGCCTCGCCACCGTGGTGTTCACGGTGTCGCAGAATTTCTATCTGTCCTTCGTCGCCCTGTTCGTGCTCGGGGTGGCCGACACGGTGAGCGTGGTGATCCGCTCCTCGCTGGTCCAGCTCTCCACCCCGGACGAAATGCGCGGGCGGGTGAGCGCGGTGAACTCGCTCTTCATCGGCACCTCGAACCAGTTGGGCGAGTTTGAATCGGGGGTGACCGCGGCGCTGCTGGGCGCGGTGGGGGCAGGCCTTGCCGGCGGCATCGGCACGCTGCTCGTGGCGCTCTTGTGGATGCGGCTGTTCCCGGAGCTGCGCCACATGGACGGTTTTCCCCGGCGCCCTGAGCCGGCGCAGCAATAGCACCGCCCCGCGCGGCCCGACCTCAGCCCGATTTTCCTTCCAAGCCTTCGGTTGACGCCGCGGGCCGCATTTCCCATGGTGCGCCCGCCCGCGCACCCTGCCGCGGCCCAATTTCCCAGCCGAGGAGTTTTGCGCCATGAGCGACTGGCCGGTCCACGCCAAGATCGACGGACCCATCGTGATGATCGGGTTCGGCTCGATCGGACGAGGCACCCTGCCCCTCATCGAGCGGCATTTCGATTTCGACCGCGAGCGCATGGTGGTGATCGACCCGGTGGACGCGCACCGCGCCATGCTCGAGGCGCGCGGCATCCGCTACATCAAGGCCGAGGTCACCGCCGAGAACTACCGCGAGCTGCTCACCCCGCTGCTCACCAACGGCGGTGGCCAGGGCTTCTGCGTGAACCTGTCGGTGGACGTGTCCTCGGTGGCGGTGATGGAGCTCTGCCGCGAGATCGGCGCGCTCTATGTGGACACCGTGATCGAGCCCTGGAAGGGGTTCTATTTCGACGAGACCATGAGCGCCGCCGACCGCACCAACTACGCCCTGCGCGAGAGCCTGCTCGCCGCCCGGCGGCGCAATCCGGGCGGTACCACCGCGGTGTCCACCTGCGGCGCCAATCCCGGCATGGTGTCCTGGTTCGTGAAGCAGGCCCTGCTCAACATCGCCGCCGACACCGGCCTCGACCGGCCCGAGCCCAAGACCCGCGAGGACTGGGCCGGCCTTGCCCGCGCCCTCGGCGTGAAGGGCATCCACATCGCCGAGCGCGACACCCAGCGCGCCCGCATCCCCAAGGTGATGGGCGAGTTCTGGAACACCTGGTCGGTGGACGGCTTCATCTCCGAGGGCCTGCAGCCGGCGGAGCTGGGCTGGGGCACCCACGAGAAGGAGCTGCCGCCGGAGGGCCGCACCCATGCGGCCGGCTGCGGCGCCGCCATCTTCCTCATGAGCCCGGGCGCGGCCACCAAG
>JAFIHR010000449.1 GCA_017849325.1 Xanthobacter autotrophicus
GGGGCCGGTTCCGCGCGAGCTGCGCCCGCTGATGGGCAACCGCATCTATGGCTGCGACGATTGCCTCGCGGTGTGCCCGTGGAACAAGTTCGCGCGGGCCGGCGCGGAGGCGAAGCTCGCCGCGCGGGCGGAGAACGCGGCGCCGGATCTCGTGGAGCTTCTGGCCCTCGACGATGCGGCCTTCCGCGCCCGCTTTCCCAAGAGCCCGATCAAGCGCATCGGCCGCGCCCGCTTCGTGCGCAACGTCTTGATCGCCCTCGGCAACAGCGGGGATATGGCGCTAGCCGCGGCGGTGCGGCCGCTGCTCGCCGATGACGAACCGCTGGTGCGGGGCGCGGCGGTCTGGGCATTGTCCCGGCTTCTCCCGGCGGAGGCGTTCGCGGACGAAGCTCAGCGGGCGCATGGCTCCGAACCCGACGCGATGGTCCGTGCCGAATGGGAGGCCGGGCTTTCCCGTTCGGAAGGGACGACGGGATGGCCGCTTCAGGGGCACGGGCCTGTTCCCAAAACGCCGGTTTGCAAGTAAGACTGATCGCTCATGATGACACACGGGGGCGATGCGAGCCGGCGTCACGAATACGTCGCGCCCATGCGCGAAGGTGGGGACGGCAGAACACGCACATGCATGACGAGCGGTCAAAGCCCCGTAAGCTCTATGTGAAGTCCTTCGGCTGTCAGATGAACGTCTACGATTCGCAGCGTATGGCGGACACCCTGGCGCGCGAGGGCTTCACCGAGACGGAGAACCCCGCCGAGGCGGATCTCGTCATCCTCAACACCTGCCACATCCGCGAGAAGGCCGCCGAGAAGGTCTATTCGGAGCTGGGACGCCTGCGCAAAGCCAAGCAGGCGGCAGGTTCCGACACCATGATCGCGGTGGCGGGCTGCGTCGCCCAGGCCGAGGGCGCGGAGATCATGCACCGCGCGCCGGTGGTGGACCTGGTGGTCGGGCCCCAGAGCTATCATCGCCTGCCCGAGCTCTTGCGCGCGGCCGAGGGCGGCAAGCGGGTGGTGGATACGGACTTACCCGTCGAGGACAAGTTCGACCATCTGCCCGCCCCCACCCGCGCCGCGACGGCGAAGCGCGGTCCGGCCGCCTTCGTCACCGTGCAGGAAGGCTGCGACAAGTTCTGCACCTTCTGCGTGGTGCCCTATACCCGTGGCGCCGAACTCTCCCGTCCGGTGGAGAAGATCCTCGCGGAGGCGGAGCGGCTGGTGGACCAGGGGGTGCGCGAGATCACCCTCATCGGCCAGAACGTGAATGCCTTCCACGGCCAGGGCCCGGACGGCGCGGCCTGGAACCTCGCCGAGCTGCTGGAGCATGTGGCGCGCATCGCGGGCCTCGACCGCCTGCGCTACACCACCTCCCACCCGCGGGACATGGACGACGCCCTCATCGCCGCCCATCGCGACCTGCCCGAGTTGATGCCCTACCTGCACCTGCCGGTGCAGTCGGGCTCCGACCGCATCCTTGCGGCCATGAACCGCAAGCACGGCCGCGAGGATTATTTCGCGATCATCGAGAAGATGCGCGCGGCGCGACCGGACATCGCTTTGTCGTCGGATTTCATCGTCGGCTTTCCCGGCGAGAGCGATGCGGATTTCGAGGCCACCATGGACCTCGTGCGGCGGGTCGGCTTCGCCAGCGCCTATTCGTTCAAATACAGCCCCCGTCCGGGCACGCCGGCGGCCGAGGCCGCGACCCAGGTGCCGGAGGAGGTGAAGGCCGAGCGCCTCGCGATCCTCCAGAAGGCGCTGGAGGAGTCCAAGTCGGCCTTCGATCAGGCCTGCCGGGGCACGACCTTCGATATTCTGCTGGAGAAGCCGGGGCGCCTTGAGGGCCAGCTCATCGGCCGTTCGCCCTATCTGCAGAGCGTGGTGGTGAACAATCCGCCCGCGCGCATCGGCGATCTCCTCACCGTCACCATTACCGAGGTCGGTCCGAACAGCCTGACGGGCGAGCCCGTCGGGGCGGGAGGCTCCGAGCGGTCTCTCCCCCGCGCCGAGCCCGTGGCGGCCATGGAGGTGTGAGCTTGCGCAGATCCGGCAGTGATCGCGACCGTCCTCCCGCGCCAACCGCGCCCGCCCGCGCCGCGGTGACCGCCCCCTGGGCGAGCCCCGACGAGGAGGCGCCCACCCATGTGGTGCTCGCCTTCGACGACAACCGTCTCGCCACCCTTCTGTTCGGCCACTATGGACGCAACCTTGCCCTGATCGAGCGCAAGCTCGGGGTGAAGGCGGATTCCCGCGGCAACCATGTGACGCTGGAAGGCGCCGCCGAGGCCTGCGAGCAGGCCCGCGCCGTGCTGGAGCATCTCTACGAGGCGCTGAAGAAAGGCCGCGACATCTCTCAAGGAGATGTGGACGGGGCCATCCGCGAGGTGACCTCCCAGGGCTCGCTGTTCGATTTCGATCCGGCCGCGCAGCGCCAGTCCTTCGACGAGATCCAGCTCCGCCGCCGCCCGGTGCGCGCCCGCACCGCCGCGCAGGATGCCTATATCCGTGCGCTCAAGCGCCATACCCTGGTGTTCGGCACCGGCCCGGCCGGCACCGGCAAGACCTGGATCGCGGTGGCCTATGCGGTGCACCTGCTGGAACGGCGCATGGTGGACCGCATCATCCTGTCGCGCCCGGCGGTGGAGGCGGGCGAGCGCCTCGGCTTCCTGCCCGGCGACATGAAGGAC
>JAFIHR010000450.1 GCA_017849325.1 Xanthobacter autotrophicus
CCGCGCCCTCGCGCTCGGGATGCTGGCGGGCCGGGTCCGAACCGGCTATGTCCCATGCACCGAAGACGCCGTCCGGCACGGGCCGCTTCAAGCGCGGGTTGGGTGATGGATATCCTTCTGGTGGGGGCGGGGCTCGCCAATTGCCTGATCGCCGCGCGGCTGTTCGAGCGGCGGCGCGAGGTGCGCTTCCTGTTGCTGGAGGCGGGGGAGAGCATCGGCGGCGGCCACCTCTGGTCGTTCCATGAGGCCGATCTCTCCGCCGACCAGCGCGCCTTCCTGCTGCCGTTCATCACCTATGCCTGGGCCGGCGGCACCGAGTTTCGCTTTCCGGGCCGGGCCCGGACCCTGCCCGGCGGCTATGCCAGCGTCACGCCCGATCGCCTCGCCGCCGTGCTGAGCGAGCGTTTCGTCACCCGCATCCGCACCCGCGCCCCGGTGGCGGAGCTCGGCGCCGACCATGTGGTGCTGGCAAGCGGCGAGCGCCTCGCGGCGAAGGCGGTGGTGGACGGGCGCGGCCTTGTGCCCGCGGCCCATCTCGATCTCGGCTATCGCACCTTCCTCAGCCAGGAGATCGCGCTCACCCGGCCGCACGGCCTGACCCGGCCGCTGCTCATGGATGCCGCCGTGGCGCAGGAGGAGGGTCTGCGCTTCGTCCGTGTGCTGCCCCTCGATCCGTTCACGGTGCTGGTGGAGGACACCAGCCACGCCGAGGCGCCCGACGTGCCGGTGGCGCCCATCCGCCGGCGCACGGCCGCCTATGTGGCCGCGCAGCGCTGGCCGGTGTCCCACGTGGTGCGGGAGGAAAGGGGGGCGCTGCCCCTCGCGCTCGGCGGCGATCCGGCGGCGGTGTTCGATGCCGGTCCGGCGCCGCAGATCGCCCGCACGGGGCTGGCGGCGGGCCTGTTCCATCCGGCCACCGGCTATGCGCTGCCGGATGCGGTGCGCCTCGCCGATCTGGTGAGCACGCTGCCGGACCTCAGCGGCCCGGCGCTCGCCGCCGCGGTCCGCCGGCACGGGATCGCCACCTGGAAGCGGCGCGGCTTCTACCGCTTCTTCAACCGCGTGCTGTTCCGCGCCGCCGCGCCGGAGGAGCGCTTCCGCATGCTGGCGCGCCTCTATGGCCTGCCCGGCCCGCTGGTGGCGCGCTTTCATGCGGACCGGCTGACCTTCGCGGACAAGGCGCGCATTCTCGCGCGCCATCCGACGGTGCCGCCGACGCGGGTGCTGCGCTGCCTCGCCGAGACCCGCCCGGCGCTGCCCTGACGCGCAGGGCAGCGGGCCGGCTCAATTGCTCCAGTGGTCGAGCCAGATCTTCTCGCCGATGGTGCAGGAGATGCGCGGCGCGCGCTCTGCGGCGGGCTGCACCCGTCCGAGCTGCGGCGGCGGCAGGCGCCCGGCCACCTCCATCACCAGCTTGGTCTTGATGGCGCGGGCAAAGCCCTCGATCCCCTCCACCGGCACCATGAAGGCGCCGGCGCCGCCAATGACGCAGTCCTCGTAATAGAGGTCGAGCTCCGGCACATCGATGGCCGAGGCGGCGCTGCGCTTCATCAGCAGGGGCAGGCCGTTGATGGTGATGCCGCGCTCCAGCACGGAATCGCGGGCGACCTCCACCGGCGGGCCCTGGTTGTTCACGCCGTCGCCCGAGACGTCGATGACGCGCCTCAGGCCCTTGTAGCCATTGAGGTCGAACTGGTCGGCGCTGTAGAGCAGCGCGCTGGAGATGGAGGTGCGGTAGACCCGGCGCAGCGGCGCCTGGGCGATGGAGGCGGCAAACGCCTTGGCGCTCTCCGGCCCGTCGATGAGGCGCCACTTCACCACCATCTGCTGCTCGCCCTCGCCGGCCCATTCCACATAGGCGACGGCGATCCGGCCGGTGGGGCCGAGGCGCAGCGCGTCGAGGAATTCCTTGGAGGTGAGCGCCGTTTCATAGCCCTCGCGCTGCAGGGCCTGCTCCTCCACGTCCATGGAGTAGGAAACGTCCACCGCCAGGACCAGTTCGAGGTCCACGGCCTCCTCGTCCGCGGCCCGAAGCGCGCCCGCCGGGGTGGCGAGCGCGGTGCCGATCAGGCCGATGCCGAGGCAATTTCTCCAGACTTTCCAGCCGAACATTTCTGCATGACTCCCCTTCCCATGGGAAAGGCGCGACATCGCGTCGCGATCATGCTGGCACCAACGGGGGAGGCGAAAAAGAGCTTAGCCGCCTCTTTTCTTGTCAGATTTGCGTCACCGGCGTGCATCCGGCGGTTGTCATAATTCTGTATGACAATGGTCGCTGAACTGTCGCAATGGCTTAGGTGTAGGCACGCCTGCGCAAAATTTCCCCACTGTCACGGTTCGAGAAATTCGGTTTCCACAATTTCGATGCCGAAGCCGCCGAGGCCCACATAGGTGCGGGCCTTGGATGCCATCAGGCGAATCGACTGGATGCCGAGATCGCGCAGGATCTGCGCGCCGAGCCCGACCTCGCGCCACTGCCGGTCGCGGGCTGCCTCGCTGGCGCTGCGGCCGCCGAAGCCCATGGCGTTGGCCGGCACGCCCATGGTCCCGTCGCGCAGGTAGACCAGCACGCCGCGCCCCTCGGCCTTGATGCGCTCCAGCGACTTCTGGATCTGCCGGCCGCCGGTGAAGACATCGGTGATCGGATCGGCGCGATGCAGGCGCACCAGCACCTTCTCACCGTCGCCGATGCGGCCCAGCACGAGGGCGAGGTGGTTCACCGGCTCGAACGGGGTGAGGAAGGAATAGCCCTGCATCTCGCCGATGGAGGTGGGCACGGGGAATTCCGCCGAGCGCGTCACCAGCTTCTCGCGTGCCTGCCGATAGGCGATGAGGTCGGCCACCGAGATGCGGGTGAGATTGTGCTTCTCGGCGAAGGCCGCCACCTGCGGTCCGCGCTGCACCGTGCCGTCATCGTTGACCAGCTCGGCGATGACGCCGACGGGCGCCACGCCGGCGAGCCGGCAGAGGTCGACCGCCGCCTCGGTGTGGCCGGAGCGCATCAGCACGCCGCCCTCCTTGGCGATCAGCGGGAAGACATGGCCCGGCCGCACGAAGTCGCCCGCGCCCATGTTGGGGTTGGCCAGCGCCCGCACGGTGTTGGTGCGCTCCTCGGCCGAGATGCCGGTGGTGGTGCCGTGCTTCACGTCGATGGAGACGGTGAAGGCGGTGCCCATGGGCGCGTCGTTGTTCGACACCATGGGGTCGAGCCGGAGGCGCTTGGCCTCGGACGGGGGCAGGGGGGTGCAGACGATGCCCGAGGTGTTGCGGATGACGAAGGCCATCTTCTCCGGGGTGGCCAGGGCCGCGGCGAGGATGAGGTCGCCTTCGTTCTCGCGGTCGTCGTCATCGGTGACCACGATGATCTCGCCCTGGGCGAAGGCTTCGATGGCGGCTTGGACGCGGGTCTGGGTGCTGTCGGTCACGGGGACACCTCGGGGTACGGGAGCGGACAGGCCGAGAAAGTCATTGGGGGTGACCTCCTGGCCGGTGGCCGCGGCGATCTTTTCGGCCGTCTCGCGGGAGATCCAGGCGCGCTCGTCATTGCACAGGGCGGTGACGCTGGCGGGAGACAGACCCACCTGACGTGCGAACGCGCTGCGCTTGGTTCCAGTGGCTGCGAGCCAGTCCGCGAGCTTCATGGGCGGAGCATAACAGGGGAAATTTCAGTGACAATGAAAATCCAGTAATATTCACGCATAATGAATTTCGGACGCGCCGGCCCAGATTGCCGCGCTCAGGCGAGAAGGCCCGAGGCCCGCTGGATGACCCGCGCCAGCACGACGCCGCCCGCGACGATCAAAAGGCCGCCGCTGAGCAGATCCACCGTGACGCGGGTCCGCAGATAGAGCCGCCGCGACAACGGGGTGGAAAACAGAAACGCGAGAATGCCGAACCACAGCGCCGCGACGGAGAACACCAGCAGCGGGCTGGCGAGCACCGCCTCGCGTCCGCCCGCGGCCATCAGGAACGCGCTCGCGCCGAGAAAGAAGGTGAGCGACATGGGATTGCTGGCGGCGGTGAGAAGGCCGAGGCGAAACTGCGCCGCGACGCCCCGTTCGGCGCTCTCTCGCATCGCGCCCCCTCGCTCGGCGCCGGGCGGCTGGGCGGGACGGGGCGCGTTCCCCTGTCGTGCCTCCTTGAGGCAGGTGATTCCCGTCCGCAGCAGCAGCACCGCATAGGCGAGGCAGAACGCCATCTGCACGACGCCGAACCCGCCCGAGGCGATCACCCCCGAGAGCACATAGAGGCAGGCGACCACGGCCGCGGCATTGGCGGTGGCGCCCATCGCCACGCCGAGGGCGGCCGCGGTGCCGGCATCGCGTCCGGCGAGGCTGGCGCGGCTGACCACGAGGAAGTTGGGGCCGGGAACCACCAGCATCGCCGCATAGGATCCGGCAAAGAAAAGCAGGGCGGAGGGTGTGTCGATCAGCATGCCGTCTTCTCCGTTCGGGACGGCACAGCTTAACCTTGAGCGGAGGAAAATACCGTTCTCAAATGCCGGATGCGGCGTCGAACGGCCAGACCGGCGGCGTGCCCACCTGTCCGCGATGGCGCAGCAGATGGTCCGCCAGCACGCACCACATCATGGCTTCGCCCACCGGCACGGCGCGGATGCCGACGCACGGGTCGTGACGGCCCTTGGTGGCGATGTCGGTCTCGGCGCCGGTGCGGTCCACGGTCTGGCGCGGCGTCAGGATGGAGGAGGTGGGCTTCACCGCGAAGCGCGCCACCACCGGCGCCCCGGTGGAGATGCCGCCGAGGATGCCCCCGGCATGGTTGGAGAGGAAGTGCGGGCGCCCCTCGTTGCCGCGCCGCATCTCGTCGGCATTCTCCTCGCCGGTGAGGCGGGCGGCGTTGAAGCCCTCGCCGATCTCCACGCCCTTCACCGCGTTGATGCTCATCAGCGCCGCGGCGAGGTCGCCGTCGAGCTTGCCGTAGAGCGGCGCGCCGAGGCCGGCGGGCACGCCCTCGGCCACCACCTCCACCACCGCGCCGATTGAGGAGCCCTTCTTGCGGATCTCGTCGAGATAGGCGGTCCACAGCGGCACCGTGGCCGCGTCGGGGCAGAAGAAGGGGTTCTCGCGCACCTGGTCCCAGTCCCAGCGCGCGCGGTCGATGGCGATGTCGCCGATCTGCACCAGCGCGCCGCGCACCGTCACCTCCGGCAGGACCTTGGCGGCGATGGCGCCCGCCGCCACCCGCGTCGCCGTCTCCCGCGCCGAGGAGCGCCCGCCGCCGCGATGGTCGCGGATGCCGTACTTGATGTCGTAGGTGAAGTCCGCATGCCCCGGCCGGTAGGCTCCGGCGATGTCGGCGTAATCCTTGGAGCGCTGGTCCACGTTCTCGATCAGGAGCGCGATGGGCGTGCCGGTGGTGACGAGGCCGCCGTCGGGATGGGGCAGGGTGCCCGAGAGCACCTTCACCTGGTCCGGCTCCTGCCGCTGGGTGGTGAAGCGCGACTGGCCGGGCCGGCGCCGGTCGAGGGCCGCCTGCACCTCCTCCACGGTGAAGCGCAGGTTGGGCGGGCAGCCGTCCACCACGCAGCCGATGGCGACCCCGTGGCTCTCCCCGAAGGTGGTGACGCGAAACATCTGCCCGAACGTGTTGAACGACATCGACCGGAAACTCCCTGGCGCTCCCGCAGGCCCCTGCCGGCTCAATAGACGAGGTTGGCGCGGCAGGGAACGGCTGTTCCGCGGTCCATGAGCCTTAAGGTGTAGGCCCGATTGCCGTTGCGTGCGCTCTTGTCATCACACCCGGAGCGCGGATGTGATATGGAGGGCGCGACGGGAGCCCCCATTTTTCGCCATGCCTTTCCTTGAAATTCTGATCGTCCTCTTCCTGGTGCTGCTCAACGCCGTGCTGGCTGCCGCCGAGCTCTCCATCGTTTCCTCGCGCCCGGCGCGGCTGAAGACCCTGGTCGATCGCGGCAAGCGCGGGGCCGAGGCGGCGGCCTACCTCGCCGCCGATCCGGGGCGCTTCCTGTCCACGGTGCAGGCGGGCATCACCCTCATCGGCATCCTGGCGGGTGCCTTCTCCGGCGCCAGCCTCGGTGCCGACCTGAGCGAGCTCCTGGCCCGCAACGGCATGCCGGCGAGCGTCGCTGGGCCGCTCGGCTACACCGTGGTGGTGGCCTCCATCACCTATGTCTCCCTCGTCATCGGCGAACTGATCCCCAAGCGGCTGGCGCTGCAGAATCCCGAGGCCATCGCCTGCGTCCTCGCGCCCTTCATGGTGGGCTTGTCCAAGGTGGCGGCTCCGGCGGTGTGGCTGCTCGATGCCTCCTCCCGCCTCCTGCTGCGCCTGATGGGCGAGCGCGCGTCGGGCGCGGAGGGCGTCACCGACGAGGAGATCCATGCCATCATCACCGAGGCGGAGACCGCGGGCGTCATCGAGCCGGCCGAGCGGCGCATGATCTCCGGCGTGATGCGCCTCGCCGACCGGCCGGTCACCGCCATCATGACGCCGCGGCCCGACGTGGAATGGGTGGACATCTCCAAGAGCGCCGACGAGGTGCGCGCCATGGTGCTGGAGACGCCCCATTCGCGCCTGCCCGCCTGCGAGGGCTCGCCGGAGGAGACCATCGGCGTCATCCAGTCCAAGCGCGTGCTCGACGCCTATCTCAAGGGCGAGACGCCGGACCCGCGCGAGTTCGTGGAGCCCGCCCCCTTCCTGGTGGAGAGCGTGGGCGCGCTGGAGGCCATGCGCAACCTGCGCGCCGCCGAGGTGCCCATGGGCATCGTGGTGGACGAGTATGGCGACATGGTCGGCGTGGTGACGGGCTATGACCTGCTCTCGGCCATCACCGGCTCCATGCCCACCGACCATTACGAGCTGCACAACATCGTCGAGCGGCAGGACGGCTCCTACCTGGTGGCCGGCGAGACGCCCATCGACGAATTGAGCGAGCTGCTCACCGTGCCGATGCCGGGCGACGAGGGTTTCCACACCGTGGCCGGCTTCGCCTTGTCGCGGATCAAGGAGCTGCCCGAGGAGGGGCAGGTGTTCGAGGCGCTGGGATGGCGCTTCGAGATCGTCGACATGGACGGGCGGCGCATCGACAAGCTGCTGGTGTCGCGCCCCCTGGTGCTGCACCGCCGGGTCGCGACCGACGACCGTTGACCCGGACTTACCGCGCGCCTATTGCGCCACCGCGAACCGTCCGCCTTCCACCACATAGACGGCGCCCTGGCGCACCGGCAGCACCGCGGCCTCGTTGGTCGGCATGTCGGCCGCCACATGCAGCAGGGCGCGGATCACCCCGCCATGGGTGACCACGACGGCATCGCCCGGCAGGTCCATCACGGCGGCCTGGGCGCGCTGCGCGAGATCCTCGTAGCTCTCGCCGCCCGGCGGGGTGAAGCTCCAGGGCGCGCGGTCGCGCCGCCGGGCGCGGTCGCCGTCGCGCTGGCGGATCTGCGGCCAAGTCTGGCCTTCCCAGAGGCCGAAGGAGATTTCGGCGAGCCGCGGATCGACGCGGAAGTCGTTGACCGGCAGGTCGAGGGTGGTGCGCACGATGCGCATGGTCTCCACCGCGCGCAGCAGCGGGCTCGATACGAAGGCGAGGTTCGCAACCCCGCCCGCCAGCGCGTTCACCAGCCGCGCCACCCGCGCCGCCTGCTCCCGGCCGAAGGCGTTGAGCGGCACGTCGCGCCGCCCCTGGAGCCGGCCGGCCACGTTCCAGTCGGTCTCGCCATGGCGCACGAGAAAAAAGCGTCGCGTGGTCATCGCACCTCGATCACGAAATCCTGCCGGCGGTCCCCCGGGGAGACGGTGCGACCGGATATGCGCTACGGCTGCCGGGGCTTCCTTGGCGGTAATCAAAACTCGGCGAATTGCCCCTTCGCCCCGCGCATGGCCTGACCGCGATCAGCGCATGCCGGCCACCCTCGACGCCGGCCCGCGCCTGGGCGCCGGCCGCTCAGCGCGTGCCCACCGGCACCGTGTGGACGTACCAGGCGCCGAGGAAGGGATAGGTGACCTTGAGCGTGACGGCGGAGCCGCTCGGGGCGCGGCCCTTGTAGCGCACCACGAGGCCTTTCAGGTCCTGCCCGAGGCAGCGCACGGTCGCGCCGCCGTCGGTGCCGGTGGCGAGGAAGCGGCCGTAATTGATGCTCACCTTGCCGCCCGGAGGCGCCGACAGGACGGTGATCTGCGGCACCTGGGTCTGCTGGCAATTGAAGTCGGCGGTGCCGGCGGCGAAGATGGCACCCCGGCCCGAGGGCGCGCTGCTGGTGTAGAAGGTGATACCGCCTTCGCTCGGATGCGAATAGTCGGGGAAGATCGCCCCACCCGGGCCGAAGATGCGCTGCTCCAGCGGATATTGCTGGAAGGAGGGCGGCGCCTGGGCGGCGGCCGGATCAGCGAAGAGCGCGGCGAGGCCGAGGGCGGCCAGCCCGGGAAGGCCGAAGCGGTGCGGGGTGTGGCGCTCTGTGGCGTGGCGCTCTGTGGTGTGGCGCCCGGTGGCCTGGACGTTCATCTGCGCGGCGTGGGGGATCGGCATGGGTGCTCTCCGTGCGCTCGGTTCTTCACGTCCTCGGGGCTTCACTGCCCGGATGCCCGGCGGCGGCCGCGGTGCCGCCCCGCGGGTGGACTCACTCCCGGACGAGGGCGAGGTCCGGGGCGTCGGGATGCTTCATGCCCACGATATGATATCCGGCGTCCACATGGTGCACCTCTCCCGTCACACCCCGCGACAAATCGGAGAGCAGGTAGACCGAGGTGTCGCCCACCTCATCGGTGGTCACGGTGCGGCGCAGCGGCGAGTTCAGCTCGTTCCATTTCAGGATGTAGCGGAAATCGCCAATGCCCGAGGCGGCCAGCGTCTTGATCGGGCCGGCGGAGATGGCGTTCACCCGGATGGCCTTGGGCCCGAGGTCGGCGGCGAGATAGCGCACCGACGCTTCGAGGGCCGCCTTGGCGACGCCCATCACGTTGTAATGGGGCATCCATTTCTCGGCGCCGTAATAGGTGAGGGTGAGCAGCGAGCCGCCCTCGGTCATCAGCTTTTCCGCCCGCTGGGCGATGGCGGTGAAGGAATAGCAGGA
>JAFIHR010000105.1 GCA_017849325.1 Xanthobacter autotrophicus
CACCATGACGGATCCCTTTCCCGCGCCGCAGACCGCCCCCGAGAGCGAGACCCATTTCGGCTATCGCACGGTGCCGCTCGCCGAGAAGCAGGCCATGGTGGACGACGTGTTCCACAAGGTGGCGCGCCGCTACGACATCATGAACGACCTGATGTCGGGCGGCCTGCACCGGGTGTGGAAGTCGGCGCTGGTCTCCAAGGTGCGCCCGCCGCACGGCAACCGCGCCTTCCATCTGCTGGATCTGGCCGGCGGCACCGGCGACGTCGCCTTCCAGGTGGTGGAGGCGGGCGGGCCCGGCACCAAGGCCACCGTCGCCGACATCAATGCGGACATGCTCGCCGTGGGCCGCGCCCGGGCGGAGAAGCGCGGCCTCGCCGAGCAGGTGACCTTCACCGAGGCCAATGCCGAGGAGCTGCCCTTCGCCGACCGCTCCTTCGATGCGGTGACCATCGCCTTCGGCATCCGCAACGTGCCGCGCATTCCCGTCGCGCTGAAGGAGATGCGCCGCGTGCTGAAGATGGGCGGGCGCGCCTTCGTGCTGGAATTCTCCAAGGTGGACCTGCCGGTGCTCGACAAGCTCTATGACGCCTATTCCTTCCGCGTCATCCCCGAGCTCGGGCGCATGGTGGCCGGCGACCGCGAGCCCTATCAGTATCTCGTGGAATCCATCCGCCGCTTCCCCACGGCCGAGACCTTCGCGCAGATGATGCGCGACGCCGGCTTCAAGCGGGTGGACTTCACCCGCATGACCGGCGGCGTGGTGGCGCTCCACTCGGGCTTCCGCCTTTGAGGCGAGGTGACAGCAAACAGGGCGACAGCGAAAGGCACTTCTCGTGATCTTCCTCATCGCCGATGCCGCGCGCCTCGCGCGTGCGGGCTATGTGCTCGCCCGCGAGGGCGTGCTTTCCCTGGTCTCGCCCGATGCCGTGCCGCCGCTGGCGCGCCCCGGCCTGCGCATTGCCCGGCTGATCTCGCGGCGCGATGCGGGCACGCGGGCGGCGCGCTTTTCCGCCGCGCTGTCCCGCCTCGGCCCGTCCTATGTGAAGCTCGGCCAGTTCCTCGCCACCCGCCCGGACGTGGTGGGCACCTCGGTGGCGCGCGACCTGGAAGTGCTGCAGGACCGCATGCCGGTGTTCGGCCAGGAGGTGGCGGAGACCACCGTCGCCTCGGCCTTCGAGCGGCCGGTCGGGGAGGTGTTCTCGGTGTTCGGCCCGGCGGTGGCGGCGGCTTCCATCGCCGAGGTGCACCAGGGTGAGGTGACCGAGAAGGACGGCACCCGCCGCGCCGTGGCGGTGAAGATCCTGCGGCCCCACATCGAGCGGCGCTTTGCCGCCGACATGGCGAGCTTCGCCCGCCTCGCCACCTTTGCCGAGCAGAACTTCCCCGAGGCCAAGCGGCTGCGGCTCGAAGCCGTGGTGGAGACGCTCGCCCGCTCCGTCACCATGGAGATGGACCTGCGCCTGGAAGCCGCCGCCTATGCGGAGCTGGCGGAGAACACCAAGGACGATGCCGAGTTCCACGTGCCCAAGGTGGACTGGAACCGCTCCTCCCGCGAGGTTCTGACCACCGAATGGGTGGACGGCATCAAGCTCTCCGACCGCGAGGCCATCGTCGCCGCCGGCCATGATCCCAAGGAAATCGCCCGCATCGTCATGCAGTCGTTCCTGCGCCAGGCCATGCGCGACGGCTTCTTCCATGCCGACATGCATCCGGGAAACCTGTTCGTGGACCCGCAGGGCCGCCTCGTGGTGGTGGATTGCGGCATCATGGGCCGGCTCGGCATCAAGGAGCGGCGCTTCCTCGCCGAGATCCTCTACGGCTTCATCACCCGCAACTGGCGCCGCACGGCGGAAGTGCATTTCGAGGCGGGCTACGTGCCGTTCTACCATTCGGTGGACGATTTCGCCCTGGCCATCCGCGCCATCGGCGAGCCGATCCATTCGCGCAGCGCCGACGAGATCTCCATGGCGCGCCTCCTCGCGCTGCTGCTGGAGGTGACCGCCCTGTTCGACATGCGCACGCGGCCCGAGCTGCTGCTGCTGCAGAAGACCATGGTGGTGGTGGAGGGCGTCGCCCGCTCGCTCGATCCCAAGCTCGACATGTGGCGCACCTCCGCCCCGGTGGTGGAGGACTGGATCGCCAAGAACCTCGGCCCGGTGGGCCAGCTGCAGCGGGCCGGCATCGGCATGGGCGAGGTGGGGCGCTTCGCCTCCGACGTGCCCATGCTGCTCACCCGCACCGCCCGGGTGGTGGAGCAGCTCGACGAGGCGACCCGCGACGGCATCACCTTGTCGCCCCAGAGCCTGGAGGGCATCGGCCGCGCCGAGGGCAAGCGCGCCTTCTGGGGCAATGTGGCGCTCTGGCTCATCGCGCTCGCCCTCATCGGCCTGTGGCTGCGCTGATGTGGTATTGAAGTATGGAAAGAACAATGATCGGGGGGACCGACCATGCTTGCCGAGAAACGCATCCTCCTCGTCATCGGCGGCGGCATCGCCGCCTATAAGTGCCTGGAGCTGATCCGGCGGCTGAAGGAGCGCGGCGCGAAGGTGCGCGCCATCCTCACCCGGGCGGGGGAGAAGTTCGTCACGCCCTTGTCGGTGGGGGCGATCACCGGCGAGCGGGTGTTCACGGATCTCTTCGACCTCACCGCAGAGCACGACATCGGCCACATCCGCCTGTCGCGCGACGCCGACCTCCTGGTGGTGGCCCCGGCGACCGCCGATCTCCTGGCGAAGATGGCGAACGGCCTCGCCGACGATCTCGCCACCACGGCGCTGCTCGCCACGGACAAGCCCGTCCTGGTGGCGCCGGCCATGAACCCGCGCATGTGGGCGCACCCGGCGACCCGGCGCAACATGGCGCGGCTCAGGGAGGACGGCATCCTCACCGTCGGCCCCAATGCCGGCGCCATGGCGGAGCGCGACGAA
>JAFIHR010000106.1 GCA_017849325.1 Xanthobacter autotrophicus
CATGGAGCGGGCCGATCCGGTGCTGTTCGAGATGTCCTACGATTATGTGGGGGACCTGTCCGAGACCGTCGCCCTCATGTGGCCGCAGCCCGAGGGCGCAAGGGCCCACGCCCCGCTGCTCTCGGAGATCGTGCACGACCTTTCCACCTTGTCGAAGAGCACCCTGCCCGGTCGCCTCGCCGCCTGGCTCGACGGGCTCGACGAGACCGGGCGCTGGGCGCTGTTGAAGCTCATCACCGGAGCGATGCGGGTGGGCGCCTCGGCCCGGCTCGCCAAGACCGCCGTGGCGAGCCTCGGCCCGGTGACGCCCGACGAGGTGGAGCTGGTGTGGCCGGGCCTTCAGCCGCCCTACCTGGAGCTTTTCGCCTGGGTCGAAGGCAAAGGCGAGCGGCCTTCCACCTCCAATCCCGTCCCGTTCCGGCCGGTGATGCTGGCCCACGCCATCGAGGAGGCGGATTTCTCCACCCTCGATCCCGCGAGCTTTTCGGCCGAATGGAAATGGGACGGCATCCGCGTCCAGGCGGTGGCGGCGCGCGAGGGCGCCGGGCGGCACGTGGCGCGGCTTTACTCGCGGACCGGCGAGGATATCTCCGGCGCCTTTCCGGACCTGCTCGACGCCCTCGCCTTCGACGGCGCCATCGACGGCGAGCTGCTGGTGGTGCGGGACGGGCGGGTGCAGCCGTTCAGCGTGCTGCAGCAGCGGCTCAACCGGAAGGCGGTGACGACCAAGCTGCTGGCCGAGTTTCCCGCCCATATCCGGGCCTACGACATCCTGGCGGAGGGCGGCGAGGACCTGCGCGATCTGCCCTTCGCCGCCCGCCGCGCCCGGCTGGAAGCGCTCATCGGCCGGCTCGCCTCGCAGCGCATCGACCTCTCCCCCCTCGTGCCCTTCGCCTCCTGGGAGGACCTCGCCGCCGCCCGCTCCGATCCCGCCTCGGCCGGCGCCGGCGCGGATGCCGCCGCGGTCGAGGGGGTGATGATGAAGCGCTCCGACAGCCCCTACCTGCCCGGCCGCCCGAAGGGTCCCTGGTGGAAGTGGAAGCGCGACCCCATGAGTGTCGATGCCGTGCTCATGTATGCCCAGCGCGGCCACGGCAAGCGCTCGTCCTATTACTCCGATTATACCTTCGGGGTGTGGACGCAGGGCGAGGACGGGGACGTGCTGGTGCCGGTGGGCAAGGCCTATTTCGGCTTCACCGACGAGGAGCTGAAGAAGATCGACGCCTTCGTGCGCCACGCCACCATCAACCGCTTCGGCCCGGTGCGGGAGGTGGTGCACGAGCCCGATGCCGGCCTCGTTCTGGAGGTGGCGTTCGAGGGGCTGGCGCGCTCGAGCCGCCACCGTTCGGGCATCGCCATGCGCTTTCCCCGCATCGCCCGCCTCAGGTGGGACAAGCCGCCGCGCGAGGCCGACCGGCTGGAAGCCCTCGAAGCTCTGCTCAAATAAGCGCTATTAGACCCCGATTAAGCGCTATTGGCTGGCCCAGAGGATGCGCGCCATCCATTCGAGCTGGCTCAGCGGGATGACGCGATCCTCGTGGGCGGGATTGAGCGAGCGCAGCTCCACATGGCGCGCGGTCTTGCGCACCAGCTCCTTGGCCAGCACCACGCCCTCGCGGGTCTTCACCACCACCCGGTCGCCCCGCCGCACGCTGGCGGATGGAGATACCACCACCACGTCGCCGTCGCGATAGACCGGCAGCATGGAGTCGCCGGAGATCTCCAGCGCGTAGGCGTGGGCGTCGTCCACTTCGGGGAAATAAACCTCGTCCCAGCCGACGCCGGCGGGAAATCCCGCATCGTCGAAGAAGCCGCCACGCCCGGCCTGGGCGAAGCCGATCTGCGGAATGGACTGGAGCGCGCCGCGCAGGGGCCGCGCTTCCTCCGCGAAGCCCGAATCGCCATAGCGGGCGGAGGTATCCTCCCCCATCAGGCCGAAGAAATCCTCGACGCTGGCGCCGGTGGCCTGGAGCGCCTTGGCGATGCTCTCGGTGGAGGGCCAGCGCGGCCGCCCGTCGCCGGTGACGCGCTTCGAGCGGTTGAATGTCGTGGGGTCGAGCCCCGCGCGCTTGGCGAGACCCGACGTGGACAGACCGTGGTGCTCGGCGAGCTGGTCGATCGCGTGCCAAATCTGGCCATGGGTGAGCATCAAGAGAGCGACCTCCGCCGCGTTTCCATTCGCACTATATGATTTTGTTCCCTGTTTGTACAGGACTTCAATCCTCACACAACCGGGAGTTTACCGTCTGCAGATGGCGATCGCCGGGCGCCTGCGCAACCCCGCCGGCCCTTTGCGCCGCGCGCCGACGGCGCTAGGGAGAACGATCCTCGCCCCGCAGCTTTGGACCCGCCAATGCCGACCGCTCCGAACCCCTCGCCCCGCCTCATCTACAAGATCTGCCCCGCCCCATTGTGGGCCGAGGCGCAGGCGCGCGGCGCCTTCCTCGGCGCGCCGGTGGACCTTGCCGACGGCTATATCCATTTCTCCACCGCCGGGCAGGCGCGCGAGACGGCGCAGAAGCATTTCGCCGGACAGGCGGACCTCAAGCTCATCGCCGTCGCGACGGATGCGTTGGGCGCGGCGCTGAAATGGGAGCCGTCGCGGGGCGGGGCACTGTTTCCCCACCTCTACGGGCCGCTGCCCCTCGCGGCGGTGGCATCGGTGGCCGACCTGCCCCTCGGCGCCGACGGCGCCCACCTCTTCCC
>JAFIHR010000107.1 GCA_017849325.1 Xanthobacter autotrophicus
GCCTGATCGAAGAAGTCGATGAACGCGCCACCGATGGAGATGGTGAAGACGAACATCAGGTACATCATGAGAAGAAAGACCGGGATGCCCAGGAAGCGGTTGAGCACCACGTGGTCGATCTTGTCCGAGAGGGTGCGCGAGGCGTCCCGCGGCCGGGTCACCACGTCCTCCATCACCTTGGTGATGAAACCGAAGCGGGCATCGGCCACCACGATGTCGGTGTCCTCGCCTTCCGCCTCCATCACCTTGGCGCGGACCTCCGCCACCTCCCGCTCTACCGCGCTGCCGGTCTCGCCGGAGGTGAGGGCATCGCCTTCGATCAGCTTCAGGGCGCGCCAGCGCGGCTGGACGATGCCGAGGGCCTGAAGCTTCTCGGCGATGTCGGCGATGCCTTCGCGCATCAGCGGGCCGTAGTCCGGCTCGACGGTCGGCGGATGGGGATGGGCGGCGAGATCGGCGATGAAGGCCTTCAGCTCGGCAATGCCGGTGCCGCGGGAGGCCACCAGCTCCACCACCGGCACGCCGAGATGGCGCGACAGCTCGGCGGTGTTCACCTTCAGGCCGCGCCGCTCGGCGATGTCCATCATGTTGACGGCCACCACCATGGGCACCCGCATCTCCAGGAGCTGGGTGGTGAGGTAGAGGTTCCGCTCCAGGTTGGAGGCGTCGATGATGTTGACGACGAGGCTCGCCTCGCCGGAGAGGAGGAAGTCGCGGGCCACCCGCTCGTCCTCGGACAGTTCGATGGCGGCGCCCAGCGAATAGGTGCCCGGCAGGTCCACCACCACATAGCTGCGACCCTGCTGGGCGTAGGTGCCGAACTTCTTCTCCACCGTCACGCCCGGCCAGTTGCCGATCTCCTGACGGGCGCCGGTCAAGGCGTTGAACAGGGTGCTCTTGCCGCAATTAGGATTGCCGGCCACCGCGACGGTGGTTGCCGAGCCGGGCGCCTTCGCCATCACAGCTTCTCCACGGTGAGGGTGTCGGCCTCGGCCCGGCGCAGGCTCATGGCGAAGCCGCGCACGCGGATTTCCACCGGATCGCCCAGCGGGGCGACGCGGGTGATCTCGAACACCACGCCGGGGGTGAGGCCCATGGACATGAGCCGCTGGCGATAGTCGAAATGGCTCCGGCCGAAGCCCACCACCCGCGCCCGCTCGCCCACCTTGAGGCCCGAGAGGGTCATCGGCGGCATCACCGGCTCCAGCGCCACCACATGGACCCGGGCGGCGGTGGCGGGATCCACCACGATGCGCCCGTCGTCGTTCACCGCCACCAGCAGCCCGGTTTCGGGCGAATGCTGCACCACCTCCACGCGGGCGCCGGGATGGAGGCCGAGGTCGCCGAGGCGCTTTTCCTCAGCAGGACCACCGTCGAGGGCGGCAACGCGGGCGGGGCCGCTGGTCAAATCGAGGAGCTTCAGGCGTTTCATCGCGCGGTCAACACACCCACTCTGGAATACTTAAAAAGAATGGGATGCATCTGTCGGGTGGAACGCGGCTGCTAGTCCACATCAGATGGCATCTGTGAAGATACTCAGCTAACAGGAGGGGAAATGACAACGTTTACTGGTGCAAATTATAGCGATTATATTATGGAATGATTTCAGGCTGACGTAGAGAAATGCGCGCCCCTCGCGCCCTCTCGGGAAAGGGCGCGGCACACGCGGGGGAAGGGTCGAGGGAAGGGGAGGGGGCGGGCGCGGGCGTGGTCGCGCAGCGACGGGCTGCCGGCGCGCCGGACGGAGCCGCTACCGGCGGGGTGCCGGGACGGGGCGTCGGCCGCCCGGCACCGGGCGGCTCAGCGCGGCACGCCGTTGATGACGAACAGCGCGTTCAGGAACTGGTCGGGTGGGAAGGTGCCGAAGGTGCGGGCGTAGATCTCGCGGATGCGGTCCGTCCGGTAGAGGTCCGCCAGCGTGGAATCCACCAGCAGCCGGAAGGACTGATCGCCGCGCGGCAATGCGAGCGCATAGGTCTCGAAGGTGAAATACTGGTCCGACAGGTTCAGCTTGCCGTCGAAGCCGGTGTTGCGGATCAAATAGTGCAGGATGCCGCGGTCGCCGAAATAGGCATCGAGCTTGCCGTCGGCCAGCAGGGCGAGGCCCTGCGGATGGTCGTCCACCGTCGCGATGTCGGCCTTGACGTGCATCTGCTCGAGGGTGGTGCGCAGCGTCTCCTCCGTGGTGGTGCCCTTGAGCACGCCCACCTTCTTGCCGGAGAGCTGCTCCAGGCCCTTCACCGGCGCCTTGCCGTCGCGCGTCACCACGCTTGCGCCGTCGAGGAAGGTGGGCAGGGAGAAGTCCACGAGCGCGCGGCGGGACATGGTGAGCGAGGTGGGCTCGCACAGGATGTCGATGCGCCCCTGCCGCACCGCGTCGAAGCGGTTCTCGGCGGTGATCTCCACATAGTCGACCTTCATCGTGTCGAGCTTCAGGGCGCGCTTCACCGCCCCCGCCACCTCGCGGCAGAGGTCCACGATGTAGCCGGCGGGCTTGCCGTTGGTCGCTTCGTAGGAATAGGGCGGGGCGAAGTGCCGGTAGCCGATGCGGAAGGTCTTGTTCTGGGTCACCCGGTCGAGCGTCGAGAGCGCGACCGGCGGCGGCGCTTCCACCGGGGCGGCCGGGGCGAGGGGGATCTGGCTCGGCAGCTGGCTCGGCATCTGGGCGGCGCCGGGCACGCCTGCGGGAGCAGGGGTCTGCGCCCGGACGCTGCCCATCGGCACCGCCAGCCCGGCCAGCAGGAGCATGGATCCAAGCGCCAGAACCTGAGCGCGCGCCGCGCCGCGCCTGCCCGATGCCGCCATCGTGTTCCCCCTTCACGACTCTTGCCGGTTCCCTGGCGCGGGGAAACGCCCCTGCGCCGGTACCTCTTCCCGGTCTATCTAGCACATCTGCGCGGGAGCGATGAACTGTCGCGCGTGCAGGAGGTTCCGGGAAATCGGGGGCATGGGGCGGCGGGCTTCGCCCGCAGCGATCCGGGAACGCCGCTCAGAAGGCCGGCCGGGAGGGAAAACGCATCTGTCCCGTACGGGCGGCGTCCGGAATCGGGCGGGGTGGCCGAAGCCCAAATGCCGTTCCGGCCAGGCCGGGGCTGGTCGCGCGCCGGCCGGGCGCTCTCGCGAGGAACGGGTGTGGCGAATTGTCCTTACGCTCTGGTTGCTTGGCCGCGATCCGCGCGGGCCCCGGCGCAAACGCCGTCCGGGGCTCAATCGGGCAACGGGGGTAAGACTGTAAGCCTCTCCCGTCATTTGGTTTTATGCTGCAGCGCGGCACGGCGCCAACGCCCGCGCAATCCCCAAACGGAAGGGTCCGCGGCCTAATCCATTTAGCGGGGCCAGCGAGGTATTTCGGCCTTTGCCGCCTTCAACAGCGCCGGTTGGTCATGCTAGAGGCAAATTCACCACCGAGAAGGACTCTTGCCAATGGGCCCCATCGGCACCACTTCGTTGCTCCTGATCTTTGCGATATTTCGGCTCCTAAACCGCCTCCCCGGGTAACAAGGGAATCAATTATGCGAGGGACCAAATTCTACGCTCGCGAGGCGTCGCCGGAGCCCCTCCCAGGGGGTGACGGGGAACTCGTGAGCGTTGTGATCCCCGCCTACAACGCCGCGGCCACCCTTGACGAGACCCTGTCCAGCGTTCGCGGCCAGACCCATCGCGCCCTGGACATCATCGTCGTTGACGACGGATCGCGGGATGAGACGGTCGCCATCGCCCGCCGGCACGCAGCCGAGGATCCGCGCGTGCGGATCATCTCCCAGGAAAATGCAGGGGTTGCCGCGGCGCGCAACACGGGATGGGCCAGCGCCGCATCCGATTACATCGCCTTCGTCGATGCCGACGACCTCTGGCGGTCCAGCAAGATCGCGCGGCAGCTTGAGGCCTTGAAGGCCGACGATGCGGTGGGGCTGGTCTATTGCTGGTTCCAGATCATCGATGCAGCGAACACGATCATCGATGCGCCGAAGCCCCGCTATTTCGCCGGCGACGTCCTGGACGACATCTGCTGCGGCAATTTCATCGGCAACGGCAGCTCGGTGCTGGTGCGCCGGCATGTGCTCGAAGCCGTCGGCGGGTTCGAGCCGGGCCTTAGGGCGAAGGACGCGCAGGGCAGCGAGGACTATCTGTTCTA
>JAFIHR010000108.1 GCA_017849325.1 Xanthobacter autotrophicus
GGCGTCGTCCACCTCGGACGGATTGAGGGTGAGGTGATAATGGGGCTCAACCAGCCCCACCACCGGCACAATCCAGAATCCGGTGCCCGAGAGGTAGCCGTCGAGATAGCCCAAAGGCCGCACGAGGCGCGAATCGAGCCCCACCTCCTCGCGCGCCTCGCGCAGGGCGGCGTCGAGCTCGTCCTTGTCCTGCGGATCCACCCGCCCGCCGGGAAAGGCGATCTGCCCCGCATGGGTGGAGAGTCGCGCCGAGCGCAGGGTGAGAAGAACCGAGGGCACGGGCCGGGCCACCACCGGCACCAGCACGGCCGCATGGCGCGGCTCGCTTGCCGGCGCCTGGAGGGTGTAGCTCGGGTTGAGGGCGTGGTCGCCATTGGTGTCGTGGAACGCATCGGCCACGAACGGCCCCGGCGGCACCGGCGAGAGGGTGCGGGCGGCGCGTTCGAGGAAATCGGCGAGGCCCGAGGCCGCTTCGGCTTCGGACAGGGAATCGGGCGGCGTGGTCATGATCCGGAAAGATCCAGCTCCCCGGCCGGCATCATGGGAAAGAACAGGTCCGCCGAGGCGACCCCGAACATAGGCATCCCGTCCACCTCCCGCACCTCCCCTTTCTCCGCGAGTTCCAGAAACACCGAGCGGGTGAGCCGCGCCTCCAGGCCGCGCCGCACATGGACATAGGGCCGGAGCTCTCCCTCCTGCCCTCCGGGCGCGAAGCGCAGCGGATGCTCGGCATCCACCCGCACGAGATCGTCGAGATTGGTGCGGAACACCAGGAGCGGCCCGGCGGCGCCCTCCTCCTCGGCAAGCTCCACTGCGAGGAAGGGCGCGTCATCCACCTTGATGCCTATCTTTTCGGCAGGCGTCTTCAGGACGAAGCGCTCGCCCTCCCGCGTGAGCACCGAGGCGAACAGACGCACCAGCGCCTCGCGGCCGATGGGCGTGCCCATATAATACCAGGTGCCGTCGTCGCCGATGCGCATATCCATCTCGCCGCAGTCGGGCGGATCCCATTTCTCCACCGGGGCGGGGCCCCTTCCGCCGGAGGCCTTCACCGCCGCCATGAGGGCTTCGAGCCGGCCCTTTGCGGCCACGGCGTCCCCGGAACTGGAGGCGACGGTCTCTCGGCTTGCCATGGTCCGCTCCCTGCACCCGCGCCCTGCCCGCGCGCCTCGCGACCACGTGAGCCTCGGGCGCGCCCGTTTTGCCGCGCCGCGCATCGACGCGGTGGCAACTTATCGTAAGCTGACAGCCGGGCTGGCGCGACCTTTGCTAAACGTTAATGTCGGGGGAGCGTTTTCTCGCCGCTTTTGGCAGCGAGCCTGTCCGGACTGACGGGAGACCTTGAGTATGTCGGCACCGACCGAGACCTTCGACCTCGACGAGATGATCATCCGCAGCGCCGAGAGCGCCGCGGCCAATGTGAAGGCGGCGCGCGCCGCCATCTCCGGGATCATCTTCGGCCAGGACGAGGTGGTGGAGCGCGCGCTCGTCACCATTCTCGCGGGCGGCCATGCGCTGCTCGTCGGCGTGCCCGGCCTCGCCAAGACCAAGCTGGTGGAGACCATGGGCACGGTGCTCGGCCTCGATGCCCGGCGCGTGCAGTTCACCCCCGACCTCATGCCCTCCGACATCCTCGGCGCCGAGGTGCTGGAGGAAGGCGCCGGTGGCACCCGTTCCTTCCGCTTCATCCGCGGCCCCATCTTCGCCCAGCTGCTGATGGCCGACGAGATCAACCGCGCCTCGCCGCGCACCCAGTCGGCGCTGCTGCAGGCCATGCAGGAATACCACGTCACCGTCGCCGGCGAGCGCCACGATTTGCCCAAGCCCTTCCATGTGCTCGCCACCCAGAACCCGCTGGAACAGGAGGGCACCTATCCCCTGCCCGAGGCCCAGCTCGACCGCTTCCTGATGGAAATCGACGTGGATTATCCGGACCGCGATGCCGAGCGGCGCATCCTGTTCGAGACCACCAGCGCCGAGGAGCAGAAGCCCCGCACCGCCATGACGGTGGACGATCTCGTCGCCGCCCAGCGCCTGGTGCGCCGCCTGCCGGTGGGCGAATCGGTGGTGGAGGCGATCCTCACTTTGGTGCGCTCGGCCCGTCCCGGCGCCGAGGGGCCGGAGCAGCGTTTCATCTCCTGGGGTCCCGGCCCGCGCGCCAGCCAGGCGCTGATGCTGGCGGTGCGTGCCCGCGCCTTGCTCGACGGGCGCTATGCGCCCTCCCTCGACGACGTGGCGGCGCTGGCCGAGCCGGTGCTGAAGCACCGCATGGCGCTCACCTTCGCCGCCCGCGCGGAAGGCGAGAGCGTGCCCGCCATCGTGCGCCGCCTCGTGGAACGCATGGGGTGAGCTTCAAGGACGCCCCGATCGTGACCGACGCCGCCCATCGTTCCCTGGAAAAGGCCGCCGAGGCAGCGGCCGATCTGGTATCGGCCATGCCCCGCCTCGTGCTGGAGGCGCGCCGCATCGCCGCCAACGTGCAGCATGGCCTGCACGGCCGCCGCCGCGCGGGGACCGGCGAGAATTTCTGGCAGTACCGCCGCTTCGTCGATGGCGAGCCGGCCAACCGCGTGGACTGGCGCCGCTCCGCCCGCGACGACCATCTTTATGTGCGCGAGCGCGAGTGGGAGGCCTCCCACACCGTGTGGATCTGGCCGGACCTCTCGCCCTCCATGGACTACGCCTCGGCCAAGCTTGCGCCGAAGCGCGAGCGTGCCCTGGTGCTCGCCTTCGCCCTCGCCGACCTCCTGGTGAAGGGTGGCGAGCGGGTGGGCATGCCGGACCTGATGCGCCTCAGCGCCAGCCGCAACATTGTCGAGCGCATGGCGGAAGCCGTGGTGCTGGCGCCCGAGCTGCCGGCGAGCCTGCCGCCCGCCTTCGGCCCCTCCCCGCTGTCCGAGGTGGTGCTGTTCGGCGATTTCTGGAGCCCGGCAGAGGAGGTGGCGACGCGCGTGCATGATCTCGCGGCCTCCGGCGCCCATGGTCATCTGGTGCAGGTGGTGGACCCGGCGGAGGAGACCTTCCCCTTCTCCGGCCGCGTCGAGTTCCGCGAGCCGGAGAGCGGGGAGCGCCTCACCGTCGGCCGCGCCGAGCGCTGGCGCGCCGATTACGATCTCAAGCTGGTGGAGCATCGCGCCCTCATCCGCGCCGCCTGCGCCCGGGCGGGGTGGACCTTCATGGTCCACCGCACCGACCGGCCGGCGAGCGAATTGCTCCTCGCCCTTCACTCCCGCATGGGCGAAGGCGGCGTGAGCCGGACCCCGCGCAGCCGCGCGCCGGCCGCGCCCCGGGCCGGGGGAGGCGCCTGATGCTCGGCCTGCCCCTCGGCTTTGCCGCGCCGCTGCTGCTCACCGCCTTCCTGGCGCTGCCGCTGCTGTGGTTCCTTCTGAAGGTGGTGCCGCCGCGCCCGCGCGAGGTGAGCTTCCCACCCACCAGGATCCTGCTCGGCATCACGCCCAAGGAGGAGACCGCCGCGCGCACGCCCTGGTGGCTCACCGCGCTGCGCCTGCTCCTCGCCGCCCTGGTGATCCTCGCCGCCGCCGGTCCCATCTGGAACCCGCCGGCCAGCTCGCCCTCCTCCGACGGCCCCCTGGTGCTGGTGATCGACCAGGGCTGGCCGGCCGCCTCCAGCTGGGACGCCCGCATGGCCGCCGCGTCCGCCCTCATCGACGAGGCGGAAGCCAATGGGCGCGGCGTGGCGCTGATCCCCACCGGCGACGTGCCGCGCGAGGCCTCCCTGTCCGCGCCCGGCGCGGCGAAGGACAAGCTGCGCTCCGTCGCGCCCGTCGCCTACGCGCCCGCGCGGGGACCCGCCTTCACCTTGGCCGAGAAGGTGATGGCGGCCAATCCCGGCGCCGGCCTCGTGTTCCTGTCCGACGGCATCGATCTCGGCGCTGATCCGGATCTCGCCCAGAGCCTCGCGCCGCTGAAGCAGGCCGGCCGCAACGCGCTGGCGGTGAGCGGCGGCATGGCCGCGCCCCTGGCGCTCGCCGCGGCCGACAACGGCGCGGACGCCCTCACCGTGAAGATCCTCCGGGCCGGCGGCGGCCCGCCCCGTTCCGGCGTGCTGGAGGCGAAGGACCTGCGCGGCCTCGCCCTCGGCGAGGCGCCCTTCACCCTGCCCGACGGCGCCAGCGAGACCGAGGCGCGCTTCACCATGCCGGTGGAGATCCGCAACGAGGCGGCACGCATCGATATCGTCTCCGAGCGCTCGGCCGGCGCGGTCCAGCTCATGGACAAGCGCTGGCGCCGGCGCACCGTGGGGGTGATCTCCGGCACGTCCACCGATGCCGGGCAGCCGCTGCTCGCGCCCACCTATTACCTGTCCCGCGCGCTCGGCCCCTTCGCCGACGTGAAGGTGGCGGAGACCGGGTCGGCCACCCAGAACATCAACGACCTGCTCGGCCAGCACCTGCCCGTGCTGATCCTGACCGACGTGGGCACCATCCCGCCGGCCACCCGCACGCGCCTCGAGCGCTTCGTGGAGGACGGCGGCGTCCTGGTGCGCTTCGCCGGCCCGCGCCTCGCCAACACACAGGACGATCTCCTGCCGGTGAAGCTCCGGCGCGGCGGCCGCGTGCTGGGCGGCTCGCTGTCGTGGGAGACGCCGCAGAAGCTCGGCGCGCTGACGCCGGAAGGCCCCTTCCGCGAGCTCAAGCGGCCCGACGACGTGACCGTCACCCGGCAGGTCCTGGCCGAGCCCGATGGCGCGCTCGGCGAGCGCACCTGGGCGACGCTCACCGACGGCACGCCTCTCGTCACCGGCCGGCGCCTGGGCAAGGGGGCGCTGGTGCTGTTCCACGTCACCGCCGACACCTCCTGGTCGAACCTGCCGCTCTCCGGCACCTTCGTGGACATGCTGCGGCAGGTGATCGCCCTTTCCGACCTGCCGCCCGCCGAGCCCGCCGCCCCGGCGGCCCCCGCGACCGCCGCCGCCGCGCCGGCGCAGGCCGTGACCATCCCGCCGTCGCGGCTGCTCGACGGCTTCGGCGCCTTCCGCCCCGCCGACCCCAATGCCCGGGCCATCCCGCAGGGCTTTGCGGGGCGCGCCAGCGCGGCCCATCCCGCCGGCTTCTACGGCCCGCCGGACGGGCTGGTGGCGGTGAACGCCCTTCTTCCCGGAGACCAGCTGCACGTGCTCGACCTCGCCTCCACCGGCGCCCGCCTCGACCCCTTGCAGGAGACCGCGCCGCGCGACCTGCGCGGGCTGGTGCTGATCGCCGCCATGGTGCTGCTGCTGCTCGATGCCCTGGCGGTGCTGTTCCTTTCCGGCGGGCTGGCGCGCCTTGCCGGCGCCCGGCGGAGCAGCCGGCCGGCCGGCCTTCATTCCCTGGCCGGCGCGCTGCTGCTTGGCGGCGCGGTGCTCGGCGCCGCGGCGCTGGTCCCCGCCGGTCCGGCGCGGGCGGACGTTGTGGACAGCTTCGCCCTGAAGGCCACCGGGCAGACCCGCTTCGCTTATGTCACCACGGGCGATGCGGAGGTGGACGATATCTCCCGTTCCGGCCTCAACGGCCTTGCCACCTTCCTCGCCCAGCGCACGGCGCTGCAGGCCGGCGAGGCCATGGGGGTGGACCTCGCCAAGGACGAGCTCGCCTTCTTCCCCCTGATCTACTGGCCGATCCTGCCCGACACGCCGCTGCCCGATGCGCAGGTGCTGGGTCGCCTCGACGCCTATATGAAGCAGGGCGGCACGGTGATCTTCGATACCCGCGACGCGCTGCAATCGTCCGAGGTGCCGGGCGCGCCGCTGTCGCCGGCGGGCGCGCGGCTGCGCGAGATCCTCTCCGGCCTCGACATCCCCGAGCTTGAGCCCGTGCCGCGCGACCACGTGCTCACCAAGGCCTTTTACCTGCTGAAGGATTTCCCCGGCCGCTTCACCGGTGGCACGACCTGGGTGGAAGCCCTGCCGGAGCCGGCCGACGGCAGCGAGCGCCCGGCGCGGGCCGGCGACGGCGTGTCGCCCATCATCATCACGGCCAACGATCTGGCCGGCGCCTGGGCGGTGGACCGCTCCGGCGCGCCGATGCTGCCGCTCACCCCCGGCGAGCCCCGCCAGCGCGAGTTCGCCTTCCGCGCCGGCGCCAACATGGTGATGTACGTGCTGACCGGAAACTACAAGGCGGACCAGGTGCATGTGCCGGCCCTGCTGGAAAGGCTGGGACAATGAGCGCCCGCCGGTCCCCGAGCGCGGGTGAGCGCCCATGAGCTACGGCTTCACCTTCGCGCCTTTCGTCTCCTGGCCCCTCTTCGCCGCCATCGCGGTGGCGGCGGCGGTGCTGGCGGGGCTGCTGCTGTTCTCGCGCACCCGCGGGGCGGTGTTCCGCGCCCTGGCGCTGGGCGTCGGGCTTCTCGCCCTCGCCAATCCCTCCCTCACCCGCGAGGAGCGCGAGCCCTTGACCTCGGTGGTGGCGGTGGTGGTGGACAAGAGCCAGAGCCAGAGCTTCGGCACCCGTACCGCCGAGACCGAGGCCGCCGAGAAGGCGCTCGCCGAGCGCCTCGCCCAGGTGGCGGGCCTGGAAGTGCGCACCTTCACCGTGGACGCCAAGGGCGGCGACACCGACGGCACGCGCCTGTTCTCGGCCCTCAACGCCGGCCTTGCCGACGTGCCGCCGGAGCGGGTGGCCGGTGCGGTCCTCATCACCGACGGGCGGGTGCACGACGTGCCGGAAAAGGCGAGCGCGCTGGGCTTCACGGCCCCCGTCCATGCCCTCATCTCCGGCAGGCCGGGCGAGCGCGACCGGCGCATCACCCTGGAGAAGACGCCGCGTTTCGGCATCGTCGGGCAGAGCCAGGACGTCACCTTCCGCGTCTCCGACGAAGGCGCCCCGGCGGGTGCGCGGGTCGGCGTCACGGTGCGGCGCGACGGCGAGGTGATCGCACGGCCCATCGTCACCGCCGGCGAGAGCACCTCCGTCGAGGTTCCCATCGCCCACGCCGGGCCCAACATCGTCGAGTTCGAGGTGCCGCCGCTGGATGATGAGCTGACCCTGGTGAACAACCGCACCGCCGTCTCGGTGGACGGGGTGCGCGACAAGCTGCGCGTGCTCCTCGTCTCCGGCGAGCCCAACGTGGGCGAGCGCACCTGGCGCAACCTCCTGAAGAGCGATGCCAATGTGGACCTCGTCCACTTCACCATCCTGCGCCCGCCGGAGAAGCAGGACGGCACGCCCATCAACGAATTGTCGCTGATCGCCTTCCCGACGCGCGAATTGTTCCAGACGAAGATCAAGGATTTCGACCTCATCATCTTCGATCGCTACGCCCAGCAGGGCGTGCTGCCCTCGGTCTATTTCGACAATATCGTGCGCTACGTGCAGGACGGCGGCGCGCTGCTGGTGGCCGCCGGCACCGATTACGTGGACCCCGGCTCGCTCTACCAGACCCCGCTGGAGGAGATCCTGCCCGGCATGCCCACCGGCCATGTGACCGAGGCGCCCTATCGCGCCCAGCTCACCCAGCCGGGCAAGCGCCATCCCGTCACCCGCTCCCTGCCCGGCTCGGAGAGCGACCCGCCCCACTGGAGCCGCTTCTTCCGCGTCATCGATGCCGATGCCCGCTCCGGCACCACGCTCATGAGCGCCCCCGGCGACAAGCCGGTGCTGCTGGTGGACAAGGTGGGCGAGGGGCGCGTGGCGCTGCTGCTGTCGGACCAGATCTGGCTTTGGGCGCGCGGCTATGAGGGCGGCGGGCCGCACATCGACCTGCTGCGCCGTCTCTCCCACTGGCTGATGAAGGAGCCGGACCTGGAAGAGGAGCGGCTCAAGCTCACCGTCTCCGGCCGCGACCTCGTGGTGGAGCGCCAGACCATGGGCGACGCCGTGCCCGAGGCCGCGGTCACCACCCCCTCCGGCGCGGTGCGGCCGCTGAAGCTCGCCGAGGCCGAGCCCGGCCTGTGGCGCGCCTCGACCCCGGCCGACGAGCTCGGCCTGTGGCGCGCCGCCAACGGCACGCTCACCGCGCTCGCCAACATCGGCCCGCTCAATCCCAAGGAGTTCGCCGAGGTGACCAGCACCGAGGAGGTGGTCGCGCCGCTGGTGGCGGCCACC
>JAFIHR010000109.1 GCA_017849325.1 Xanthobacter autotrophicus
CGGGTCTACGAGCTGCGCGAGCTGTTCGAGGCGGTGACCACCCTGTCCTCCGGCATCCGCCTGTCCGGCGACCGCCTCGCGGTGCTCACCAACGGCGGCGGCGCGGGCGTCATGGCCGGCGATGCCCTGAGCGAGGCGGCCGGCCACCTCGGCACCCTCGATCCCGCCACCTTCGAGAAGCTGGACAAGGTGCTGCCGCCCAACTGGTCGCGCACCAACCCGGTGGACATCGTCGATGACGCGCCGGGCAAGCGCTATGGCGATGCCCTCTCCGCTTTGCTGGCCGACAAGGGCTCGGATGCGGTTCTGGTGCTCAATTGCCCCACCGCCATGGGCGACAGCGCGGATGCGGCCAACGCGGTGATGAGCGTGCTGGAGACCCGGCCGCGCGCGCCGGTGCTCACCTGCTGGCTGGGCGAGGCGGCGGTGGCCGCGTCGCGGCAGAAATTCGCCGCCCGCCGGATCCCCACCTACGAGACCCCCGACGAGGCGGTGCGCGCCTTCAGCCATCTGGTCGCCTACCAGCGCAACCAGACCCTACTGATGGAGACCCCGCCGGCCCGCACCTTCGACGAGCCGGACCGGGCCGAGGCGCTGCGCGTGGTCAACACCGTGCTCACCGCCGGGCGCAGCGTGCTGTCCGAATTCGAGGCCAAGGCGGTGCTCGCCGCCTACGACATCCCGGTGGTGGACACCCGCGTCGCCACCAGCCCCGCCGAGGCCGGACGCCTCGCCGGCGAGATCGGCGGTCCGGTGGTGGTGAAGGTGCTGTCCCACGACGTCACCCACAAGTCCGACGTGGGCGGCGTGCGGCTCGACCTGCGCACCCCCGCGGCGGTGGAGGAGGCCTGCCACGCCATCATCGCCTCGGTGGCGGAGAAGCTGCCCGGCGCCAGGGTGGAAGGCTTCACCGTGCAGCAGATGGTCCGCCGGCCCAACGCACAGGAGCTGATCGCCGGCATCGCCAACGATCCCACCTTCGGGCCGGTGGTGCTGTTCGGCCAGGGCGGCACGGCGGTGGAGGTGATCGGCGACCGCGCCGTGGCCCTGCCGCCGCTCAACGGCGTGCTGGCGCGCGAGATGGTCGCGCGCACCCGCATCTCCAAGCTGCTCGCCGGCTATCGCGACCATCCGGCGGCGAACATGGACGCCATCGCGGCCACCCTCATCAAGATCGGCGAGCTTCTGGCCGACCTGCCGCAGATCGCGGAGCTCGACATCAACCCGCTGCTGGCCGACGAGCACGGCGTCATCGCCCTCGACGCCCGCATCGTGGTGCATGCCGCCGCGGTGGCGGGCACCGACCGCTTCGCCATCCGCCCCTATCCCTCCACCGAGGTCAGCCAGTTCGAGCTGAACGACGGCGAAGTGCTCACCCTGCGCCCGATCCGGCCGGAGGACGAGCCCGGCCTCGTGGACGTGGTGCGCCGCTCCGACCCGCAGGACGTGCGCATGCGCTTCCTCGGCTCGGTGAAGGACTTCCCCCACCTCATGGCGGCCCGCCTGTCGCAGATCGATTACGACCGCGAGGTGGCCTATGTGGCCATCGACACGGCCGGCGACATCTGCGGCGTGGTGCGCATCATCTCCGACCCGGACAATGAGGAGGCGGAATACGCCATCATGGTCCGCTCGGACATGAAGGGCAAAGGCCTCGGCTACCGCCTCATGACCGAGATCCTCGACCACGCCCGGAAGCGCGGCCTGAAACGGGTGTTCGGCGACGTGATGCGCGAGAACGGGCCCATGCTGCACATGGCCGAGGACCTCGGCTTCAAGGTGCGGCCGGGCGACGAGGATCCCTCGATCATGCGGGTGGACATCACCCTTTGAGGCGGCGCCGCGCCGCCGTGCGGCTCACAGCCAGGGGGCGAGGCGGTCGCGGGCGATGAGTTCCTGCGCCGGGATGCGCGGGCGCACCACCACGGCGGTGGCCTCCTTCACCAGCACCTCGGGCACCAGCGGACGGGTGTTGTAGACCCCCGCCTGCACCGCCCCGTAGGCGCCCGCCGTCATCACCGCGAGCAGGTCGCCGGCCTTCACCTCGGGCAGCGGCCGGTCGAGGGCGAGGAAATCGCCGGTCTCGCACACCGGGCCCACCACATCCACCACCTTCAGCGCCGCCTCGGGACGCGGCTCCGCCACCGGAACGATGTCGTGGTGCGCCTCGTAGAGGGTGGGGCGGATGAGGTCGTTCATGGCCGCATCGACGATGACGAAGGTCTTGCCCTCGCCCTGCTTCACATAGAGCACGCGGGTGACGAGGATGCCCGCATTGGCGACGATCATGCGCCCCATCTCGAAGACGAGCGGCAGGTCGAGCCCGCCGAGCGCCTCCTCCACCACCCGGGCGTAGACCTCCGGCTCCGGCGGGACCGGATCGGACGCGGCATAGGGCACGCCGAGGCCGCCGCCGAGATCCATGTGCTTGAGCTTGTGGCCGGCGGCCATCAGATCGCGCGCCAGCTCGGCGAGCAGCGCCACCGCATTCTCGAACGGCGCCATGTCGGTGATCTGGCTGCCGATGTGCATGTCCACGCCGGTGATGGCGATGCCGGGGAGCCGCGCCGCCTCGGCATAGACCTGCCGGGCGCGGGAGATGGGAATGCCGAACTTGGTGGCCGAGCGGCCGGTGGAGATCTTCTGATGGGTCTTCGCATCCACGTCCGGATTGACCCGGATGGAGACCGGCGCCCGGCGCCCCAGCCCGATCGCCACCTCGGAGAGCGCGGCCAGCTCCGCCTCGCTTTCCACATTGAAGCACAGGATACCGGCCTTGAGCGCCTCCGCCATCTCGGCGCGCGTCTTGCCCACGCCCGAGAAGACGATGCGCTCGCCGGGAATGCCCGCCGCCAGCGCCCGCTCCAGCTCGCCTCCCGAGACGATGTCCGCGCCCGCCCCCAGGCGCGCCAGGGTGGCGATCACCGACTGGTTGGAATTGGCCTTCAGGGCATAGCACAGCAGCATCTCGCGTCCGGCGAAGGCGTCGGTGAACACCTTGTAGTGGCGCTCCAGCGTGGCGGAGGAATAGCAATAGAAGGGCGTGCCCACCTTGGCGGCGAGGCTGTCGAGGTCCACGTCCTCCGCATGGAGGCGGGCGTCGCGGTAGCTGAAATAATGCATGGGGCCATGATCCCGATGGGAGCACGCGGTCTGCCAGAGGGGGCGCCTGCTATCAAGAGCCCTTCGCGCCGGGCGGGTCGCGGGACGGGGGCCGGCGGCCGCCGCGGGCCGGTCAGAGCAGGCCGTCGAGGATGAACGGCTGGTCGGGGCGGGCGATGCCCTGGAGCGGGTCGGAGCCGGCCCGCTTGCGGGCGGGCTTGTCCCACTGGCCGGAGCGCGCGGTGGTGGTGGGAATGTCGGAGACGCCCGGCGTGCTGCCCGTCGTCACCGGCTTGCCGCCGACGGTGGGCGGCGCCTCCGCCTGGGGGGCGCCCGGCGGCGGCTCAAGCGGGCCCTTGACGCCGCACGCGCCGAGCGCGAGCGCCCCGAGAAGGACCAGCATGCATTTCGCGCGAAGCATCAGGAGCCGTGCCACCGTTGGAAAGTCGGCGACACTATAGCCATGCCGCCCGTAAAGGCGAGCCCCCGCCCGACGGTTCTCGCCGGGCCGTGTCGCCGGTGTCGCACCTTGGGGCAGGCGCAGCCTCACACCGGCGCCGCGCCGAGCTTCTTCAGCCAGCGCCGGGCCTGCGCCCGCACCCGCACCGGGGCGGTGCCGCCGTAGCTGGTGCGGCTGCGCACCGATTTGGCCACCGACAGCACCGAGAACACCTCTGCGGTGATGCGCGGATCCGCCGACTGCATGTCGGCGAGTGGCACCTTGTGCAGCGGCACCCGGGCATCCGCCGCCAGCGAGACGATGCGGCCAGTGATGTGGTGCGCCTCGCGGAACGGGATGTTCAGCGCCTGCACCAGCCAGTCGGCGAGGTCGGTGGCGGTGGAATAGCCCTGGCCCGCCGCGGCGGCCATGCGCTTCTCGTCGGGAACGAGGTCGCGCACCATGCCGGCGGTGGCCGCCACCACCAGCGAGAGGGCGGTGAAGGCATCGAAGGCGCCTTCCTTGTCCTCCTGCATGTCCTTGGCATAAGCGAGCGGCAGGCCCTTCATCACCACCAGGAGCCCGGTGAGGGCGCCGACGATGCGCCCGGCCTTGGCGCGCACCAGCTCGGCCGCATCGGGATTGCGCTTCTGCGGCATGATGGACGAGCCGGTGGTGAAGGCATCCGACAGAGCGATGAGGCCGAAGGACGGCGAGGTCCAGATCACCACCTCCTCGGCGAAGCGCGACAAATGCACGGCGCAGATGGAGGAGGCGGCCAGCGTCTCCAGCACGAAGTCGCGGTCGGAGACGGCATCGAGCGAATTGGCGGTGGGCCGGTCGAAGCCCAGCGCCTGCGCCGTCGCGTCGCGGTCGATGGGGAAGGAGGTGCCGGCGAGCGCCGCCGAACCCAGCGGGCATTCGTTGAGACGCTTGCGCGCATCGGCGAAGCGCGAGCGGTCGCGCGCCACCATCTCCACATAGGCCATGAGATGGTGGCCGAAGGTCACCGGCTGGGCGGTCTGCAGGTGGGTGAAGCCGGGCATCACCGTGGCGGCATGGGCGAGCGCCTTCTCCGCCAAAGCGCGCTGGAGATCGGCGAGCTGGGCGTCGAGGGCGTCCACCGTGTCGCGCACATAGAGGCGGAAGTCGGTGGCCACCTGGTCGTTGCGCGAGCGGGCGGTGTGCAGGCGCCCGGCGGCGGGGCCGGCGATCTCGGCGAGGCGGGATTCCACGTTCATGTGGATGTCCTCCAGCTCGCGCTTGAAGGTGAACTTGCCCGCCTCGATCTCTGACAGGATCGTGTCTAGACCCTTCTGGATCTTCTTTGCATCTTGCGCCGCAACGATGCCCTGGGCGGCCAGCATGGCGGCATGGGCCTTGGAGCCGGCGATGTCCTGCGCATAAAGACGCTGGTCGAAGCCGATGGAGGCGTTGATCTCCTCCATGATGGCATCGGGAGCGGAGGTGAACCGCCCGCCCCACATCTTGTTGCTCATGACGGACCCTTTCGGTGATGACGAAACCCGATCAGACAGGCGAAACCCCGACCACAGCCCCGGACGGCGCCGCGCCCCGGTCCGAAGGGACCGGACCGGCGCCGAAGCCCTCGCCGTGGCGCACCGTCGGCCTGGTCACCCTGGCGGCGGTGGCCGGCGCCGCTGTCGGCGCGATCGCCCTATACGGGATGAAGGAGGGTTCCGGCAATGCGCCGGAGCCGGAAGCCAAGACCGCCGCCGCCCCCGCCGATCCCGGCTGCGCCGACGCGGTGACCCTCGCCCAGCGCCTGAAACCCTTCGCGAAGGGCGAGCTGGCCGCGCTCCGGCTCGCCGACGCGCCGCGCCGCCTGCCGCCCCTCTCCTTCACCGACGAGACCGGCAAGGCCCTGACCCTGGCCGATACCGCCGGCAGGCTGCGCCTCGTCAACCTGTGGGCCACCTGGTGCGTGCCCTGCCGCAAGGAGATGCCGGCCATCAATGCCCTCGCGGGCACGCTGGGCGGGGATGCCTTCCAGGTGGTGGCGATCAATCTCGACAGCCGCGATCCCGACAAGCCGCGCGCCTTCCTGAACGAGATCAAGGCCGAGCACATCGCCCTCTATACCGATCC
>JAFIHR010000451.1 GCA_017849325.1 Xanthobacter autotrophicus
ATCTTCATAGTACAAGCCTTCGGCCGACCGCGGCGCGCATGCCGCGCGGCTCGTCGACACTTCCTCTGGTGGATCGAGCGGGCGTGATAAGGGCCGCACGCCTCCTTGTCAAGGAAGCGGCCCTCAGGCCCGGTGATAGGGATGAGACGCCATGATGGTGAGGGCGCGGTAGATCTGCTCCGCCAGCATCACCCGCACCAATTGGTGGGGAAAGGTCGCCGCGCCGAAGGCGACCACGAGGTCCGCCCTGTCCCGTACCTGCGGGCTCAGGCCGTCGGCCCCGCCGATGACGAAGGCGAGCGCGCCGGTACCCTCGTCACGCTGCCGCGCGACGCTGGAGGCGAAATCCTCGCTGGAAAGATTGCGCCCGCGCGGGTCGAGCACCATGAGGCGGGCTGCCTCGGGGCAGGCGGAGAGCAGCCCCGCCCCCTCCTCGGCCATGCGGTCGCCGGGACGGCGGGCTGCCGATTCGCCGACCTCCACCATGTCCACGGAGGGGAATCCAAGCGAGCGCCCGAGGCCGCGCGCACGGTCCAGATAACGGGTGACGAGATCGCGCTCGGCCCCGGCTTTCAGCCGGCCGACACAGGCGAGCAGGAGACGCACGTCCCTTCGGATCCTCTCCCCGCGGCGCCGCTCAGGCGCGCGGCGAGCCGGCCCACATCTTCTCGATATTGTAGAAGGCGCGGACTTCGGGCTGGAAGATGTGGACGATCACGTCGCTCGCATCGATGAGCACCCAGTCGCAGGCCGGCTGTCCCTCGACACGCACGTTCTTGACGCCCGCCGCCTTGAGCGCCTCGATGAGGTGCTCGGCGATGGCACCCACATGCCGCTGGGAGCGGCCGGAGGCGATCACCATATAGTCGGCGATGGACGTCTTTCCGCGCAGATCGATGGTGACGACATCTTCGGACTTGTCGTCGTCCAGCTGGGCGTTGACGAGGGCGAGAATCTCCTCCGCGTCCGGGTGCGCTTCAGAGACCGAGGCGGACGCCACCAGGGGGGCAGCCGCCAGGAGAGCCGTCGTGGACAGGGGTCCTGATCCTCTCGTTGAATGCCGGGAGTGATGACCCGGACACGTCTGCCAGAATGCCCGGTGAGCGCCGATTTTTCAAGGGTTGCGGCAGGACACGGTTTCACCGCACCGCAGCACGGTCCTCCCCCGGCGCACGAAGGGCGCCTCCGCGTGGCCTTTCCGGCAGGCCCGCCGCTACTTGACGCCGCCGAGCTCGCGGGCGCGGGCGAGGGCCTTCAGGCACCCCTGCTCGTCGCCGGACGCCTGCAGGTTCATCGCCTCGTTGAGGGCGCCCCAGGCGCCGCCCTGCGGCTCGGACATGCCCGCCGCCGCAAGCGACCCCGGGGTCGGCTGGCGGTTGTCCTGGGCGCCGACCGATTGCGCCTGCTCCGCCGGCTGGCGGGGCGTGGCGCCCTGCTGCTTCAGCGCGTCCTGGACCACGACGATCTGCTCCAGGCAGGTCTGGGCGCGGGCGGGACCGCCGGCCGCCAGAACGCCGCAGAGCAGCGCAAGGCCGGCAACGGCGCCCCCGGAAGCGTGGCGGACGACCCCCCGCGCGAGGGTGCGGACTGAAGGGATCATGGCTGGCTCTCAACCTCCGTCACACGGCACCGACGCGCCGCGCATCGGCTGCCCCTTTAGATCAGGATGCACCGGACCGACGCAAGATCCGGCGCATCGCGACGTGCGGTGCGCCCGCCCCATTTCCCGGCGGGCGCGCGCCCGTCAGCCGCCGTGGGCACCCTCGCGGCGCCGCCGGGCGATCATGTTGAGACCCTCCACCAAAGCGGAAAAGCCCATGGCGGCATAGATATAGCCCTTGGGCACGTGGGCGCCGAAGCCGTCGGCGATCAGCGTCATGCCGATCATCAGCAGGAAGCCGAGGGCCAGCATCACCACGGTGGGATTGGCCTCGATGAACTTCGCCAGCGGATCGGCGGCCAGCAGCATGGCGGTCACCGCCGCGATCACCGCGATGATCATGATCGGGATGTGCTCGGTCATGCCCACGGCGGTGATGATGCTGTCGATGGAGAACACGAGGTCGAGCATCAGGATCTGGGTGATGGCGGCGGCGAAGCCGATGTTCACCTTGCTGTCGAACATGTCGTCGCTCGGGTGGGGATCCACGTTGTGGTGGATCTCCTTGGTCGCCTTCCACACCAGGAACAGGCCGCCGGCGATGAGGATCAGGTCGCGCCAGGAGAAGCCTTGCCCCAGCACGGTGAACACCGGCGTGGTCAGCGTCACGATGATCGCCACCGTGCTGAGCAGGGCGAGGCGCAGGATCAGCGCCAGGCTGATGCCGATGCGCCGCGCCTTCGAGCGGTGCTCGGGCGGCAGCTTGTTGGTCAGGATGGAGATGAAGATCAGGTTGTCGATGCCGAGCACCACTTCCATCGCCACCAGGGTGACGAGGGCGACCCAGGCGGCGGGATCGGAAGCGAGGTGAAGCAGGTAGTCCATAGGTCCGGGCCTTGTGATGGAAAGGGTCAGGAATGGCTGTCGCCGACCGCGGCGGGCGCGGTGGCGGGTGTGGCGGATCGGGGAGGCGGCGCGTAGACGCGGATGGCGCCGCGTCGCACGCCGAAGGTCGCGGGCGTGAAGGTCACGAGCTCGCCGTCGGTGTTCACCGCCCGCGGACGGGAGGTGCGCACCACCACGCTCGTGGTGCGGAAGCTGCGCACCTCCTTCCACTGCCCGAGGGTGCCGCGCCGCAGGCTGGGCAGGAGGGCCAGGAGGTGCCACCAGTGGGCGACCTCCAGGCTGTAGAAATCGAGGGCGCCGTCGTCGGCCGTGGCGTCGGCGGCGATCGCCAATCCCCCGCCGTAATAGCGCCCGTTGCCCACCGAGACCTGGAGGGTGCGCACGGTCTCCACCCGCCCGTCATGCTCGATGAAGGCGGTGAACGGCCGGGACTGCCACAGCAGCCGCGCCGCCACCACGCCATAGCCCAGCACGCCGAAGCGCCGCTTGGCCTCGGCGGTGAGGGCGCGGGCGAGATCGGCGCTGAAGCCGATGCTCGCCACATTGAGGAAGAGGTGGCCGTTGACCTCGCCGAGGTCGATGGCGCGCGGCGCGCCGGCGACGATGAGGTCGGCCGCCGCCAACGGATCGGCGGGAATGCCGAGGGTGCGGGCGAAGTCGTTGGCCGTGCCGAGCGGCAGGATGCCGAGCGGGAGCTGGGTATCGTAGAGGCCGCGGGCCGCCGAGTTGAGGGTCCCGTCGCCGCCGCCCACAACCACCAGATCGGCATCGCCGGAGCGGCGCCGCAGCAGCTCCGAGAGGGCGCTGTCCG
>JAFIHR010000452.1 GCA_017849325.1 Xanthobacter autotrophicus
ACGCAGCCAGCCGGACACCAGCAGCGCCAGCACCAGCACCATGCCCACCACGCCGCCGGGAATGGGCAGATGGGTCAGGCGCACCACCGCCTCGCCCACCAGCCAGAAGCCGGCGATGACGGCGATCTGCAGGATGCTGGAGCGACGGATGGCGGCAAGGGCGCGCAGCGCGAGACGGGGCATGGGCGTACGGGGCTTCAACGGAGAATCGGGAGACATGGCTGGCACCTCCAGTGCCGTTGCCGCAAAGATAGGACCGAACCAACTATTTTGAAAATGAATTGACTGAATGCAGGCCATTCCATAACTGCATGGACATGGAATTGCGAACCCTGCGGGCTTTCGTGGAGGTGGTGCGCCAGGGCGGCTTCTCCCAGGCGGCGAAGGCGGTGTTCGCCACCCAGCCGACCATCTCCAAGGCGGTGAAGCAGCTCGAGGAGGAACTGGGCGTTCCCCTGCTCGACCGCATCGGCCACAAGAGCGTGCTGACCGCCGCGGGTGAGATCGTCTACCGCCGCGCCCTCACCATCCTCGCCGAGCGGGACGACCTCGTGGCCGAGCTCGACGAGCTGCGCGGCCTGAAGCGCGGCAGCCTGCGCCTCGGCCTGCCGCCGCTCGGGGCCAGCACCCTGTTCGCGCCGCTGTTCGCCATCTACCGGGCGCGCTATCCGGGCATCGACATCCGCCTCACCGAGCAGGGGTCGAAGCGGCTGGAGGAGATGGTGCGCGCCGGCGAGGTGGAGCTTGCCGCCTCGCTGCTGCCCATCGAGGAGACCTTCGACGCCCAGCCGGTGCGCAGCGAGCCGCTGATGGCGGTGCTCGCCCACGACCACCCGCTGGCGGCGGCGGAGCGGACCGGCATCGCCGCGCTCGCCCAGACGCCGTTCATCCTGTTCGAGAGCGGCTTCGCGCTGAACCAGGTGCTGCTCGCCGCCTGCGAACGCAACGGCTTCGCTCCGGAGGTGACGGCGCGCAGCGGGCAGATCGACTTCATCGTCGAGCTGGTGGGGGCGGGCCTCGGCGTCGCCTTCATCCCGAAGACCATCGCCGAGCAGCGCCGCTCGCCGAACGTCCGCCTGGTGCTGCTGGACGAGCCGCAGACCCAATGGGACATGGCGCTGATCTGGCGGCGGGGCGGCTATCTCTCCCACCCCGCCCGGGCCTGGCTGGACATCGCCCGCGAGGTCTACGGCCGGAGGTGAGCGCGTGGCGCCCGCCGCGCGTCCGCCGCCTCAGAGCTGGGCCAGCGCCTGCTCCAGATCGCCGATGATGTCGGCCGGATCCTCGATGCCCACCGAAAGGCGCACCACCTCCGGACCCGCGCCCGCCACCACCTTGGCCTCGTCGGAGAGCTGGCGGTGGGTGGTCGAGGCCGGATGGATGATGAGCGAGCGGGTGTCGCCGATATTGGCGAGGTGGGAGAACAGCTCGACGCTGGACACCAGCCGCACGCCCGCCTCGTAGCCGCCCTTGAGGCCGAAGGTGAACACCGCGCCGGCGCCCTTGGGCAGGTATTTCGCGGCGAGCGCGTGGTATTTGTCGCCGTCGAGGCCCGGATAGCTCACCCACTCCACCTTGGGATGGGCGGCGAGATACTTGGCCACGGCCAGCGCGTTCTCGCTGTGGCGCTGCATGCGCAGGCCCAGGGTCTCGATGCCGGTGAGGATCATGAAGGCGTTGAACGGCGACAGGGCCGGGCCGAGATCGCGCAGGCCGAGCACCCGCACGGCGATGGCGAAGGCGAAATTGCCGAAGGTCTCGTGCAGCACCATGCCCTGATATTCGGGCCGCGGCTTGGAAAGGAAGGGGTAGCGGTCGGTGGCGGACCAGTCGAACGTGCCCGCGTCCACGATCACGCCGCCGATGGAATTACCGTGGCCGCCCAGGAACTTGGTGGCGGAATGCACGACGATGTCGGCGCCGTCCTTGATGGGCTGCCACAGATAGGGGGTGGCCAGCGTGTTGTCGACGATCAGCGGCACGCCGGCCTTCTTGGCGATCGCCGAGATGGCGGCGATGTCGGTCACCACGCCGCCCGGATTGGCGATGGATTCCACGAAGATGGCCTTGGTCTTCGGGCTGACCGCCTTCTCGAAGCTGGAGATGTCGTCGGGATCCGCCCACACCACCTCCCAGCCGAAGCTCTTGAAGGCGTGCGAGAACTGGTTGATGGAGCCGCCATAGAGCTTGGTCGAGGCGATGAATTCGTCGCCGGGCGTCAGCAGGGTGTGGAAGACGAGGTGCTGGGCGGCATGGCCCGAGGCCACCGCCAGCGCCGCGGTGCCGCCTTCCAGCGCCGCGACCCGCGCCTCGAGCACCCCGTTGGTGGGGTTGCCGATGCGGGTATAGATGTTGCCGAAGGTCTGGAGGCCGAACAGCGCCGCCGCGTGGTCCACGTCCTCGAAGACGAAGGAGGTGGTCTGGTAGATGGGCGTCGCCCGGGCACCGGTGGTGGGATCGGGCGCCGCGCCCGCATGGACGGCAAGGGTGGCAAATCCCGGTTCACGCGCGCTCATGTCAGCCTTCTCCCCTCATGGTTGCCGGTTGTCTATATCGCGGCGTTATTTGTTATAAAACACAAATATTGTACGTAAATACTGCGGCCGCCGGTCCGCTCAGCGCTCCGAGGCGGGCCCGCGCGTGGCGATGGACAGGCGCTGCACGCCCTGCCCCATCAGCTTCGGGCGACGCGCCGAGATGGTGCGGGCGTTCACCCCGCTCCAGCCGATCTCGCCGGAAAGGCGGCCGTATTCGATCTTCGGGCAGCGGTTCATCACCACCTGGAGTCCCGCGGCTTCCGCACGGGCGGCCGCGGCGTCGTCGCGCACGCCGAGCTGGGTCCACAGCACCTTGGGGCGCTGCGCCAGCGCCAGCACCTCGTCCAGCACCTGCGGCACGTGCTCGGGGGCGCGGAACACGTCCACCATGTCGATGGGCACGGGCACGTCGGCGAGCGAGCGCGAGAAGGTGAGGCCCGCCACCACCTTGCCCGCCTGCCCCGGATTGACCGGATAGACGGTGTAGCCGCGCTCGGCCAGATAGGTCATGACCAGATAGGACGGGCGCACCGGGTTGGCGCTCGCTCCCACCACGGCGATGGTCCGCACCCCGTCGAGGATGGCGCGGATATAGGCGTCCTCATAGCTGTCGTGGTTCATGGATCTTGCGCCTGCCTGACGGTCCGCGGCGGGGGCGGACCTTATCACGTCGAGATGCTGCTGCCGCGCCCCCGGCCGGGCCCTCAGGCCGCGGCCTTGGCGAACAGGGTGAAGAAATTGCGCGTGGTCTGTTCGGCGATCGCCTCGGGCGTCACCCCGCGCGTCGCGGCGAGCACCTTCGCGGTCTCGCGCACGAAGGCGGGCTCGTTGCGCTTGCCGCGATGGGGCGTGGGCGCGAGGAACGGCGCATCGGTCTCCACCAGGATGCGCGCGTCGGGCACCTCGGCGGCGATGGCGCGGATGTCCTTGCTCTTCTTGAAGGTGAGGATGCCGGAAAACGAGATGTAGCCGCCCAGCGCCAGCGCCCGCTTCGCCAGATCCGGCCCCGCGGTGAAGCAGTGGAGCAGGAAGGGGAAGGCGCCCCTGGCGCTCTCCTCCTCGAGGATGGCGGCGGTGTCGGCGTCGGCGTCGCGGGCGTGGATGACGAGGGGGAGCCCGGTCTCGCGCGCCGCCGCGATATGGGTGCGGAAGACGCGCTCCTGCACGTCGCGCGGGCTGGTGTCGTAGAAATAGTCGAGCCCCGCCTCGCCGATC
>JAFIHR010000110.1 GCA_017849325.1 Xanthobacter autotrophicus
CTTGTTGAGCAGCACGGTGGCGAACACCCAGGCCAGCTCCAGGCCGATGACGGCGCCGAGCAGGCCGATGGCGCTCCAGCGCTCCTCGCTGCGGAAATAGGGCGCGGCAAGGCGGAAGATGTCGCCGAGTAGGCGGAAGAGGGCGCGCACGGCAAAGGCTCCGAAGATCGATCTCGCCCCAGCATTGGCGGCAAGACCGTGTCGGGACCATGGCGCGAAACATGAACGATTGGAGAGGTTTCGCTGGGGAAGGTGGGTGGGTGGGGGTGACTTACAGACAGTGTTGATGATCGTGTCTGTATCAGCTAAGTCTTACAGACGGAGTTTTAAAATATGTCGGTAACGCTGAAGCCCATCCCGCTTACACTGCAGACGCTTTATGCGGATCTGGTGCAGCAGGTCCAAGCTGTGGCGGAACGTTCGGCGTCGGTATATGAGCGGGAAATTAAGGGTATCGCCTATCTGTACGCTAAACGGACCGTCGGTCGGACGCGGCGGGATATGTTCCTCGGCCGTGCCGATGATGAGACGGTGCGGGACCGCGCAGCACTTATTAATGAGGAGAGTCAGCGCGCTCGCGACCGCGGCAAGGTGGTTTCCTTGTTGCGCAACGCGGGTGTGCCCGCACCTGTTTCGGCTCTAGCGGAGGTGCTCGATGCGCTGGACGAGGCGGGACTGCTGAAACAGGCCGTGGTGGTCGGAACAGCAGCCTACCAATGTTATGCGGTACCGGTGGGCCATGCGCTGCCGGCGGCCAGCCTCACCACCCAGGATGCGGACCTCGCCACCGCAAGCCTCGCCCTCTCGGCGGCCGATGGGGAGGAGACGCTGGAGACCATCCTGAAGCGGGCCGACGCCACCTTCCGTCCGGTGCCGGGTCTCGACCGTGCGGCGCTGCCATCTCATTTCCGCTCGGCGTCGGGCTTCGTGGTGGATCTGCTCACGCCGCAATTGCGGCGCACCGATCCCAACCCCATGCCGCTTCCGGCCTTGCAGGCGGGCGCCACGCCTTTGCAGTACCTGCAATGGCTCATCACCGATCCCATGCCGGCGGCGGTGCTCTATCGCAGCGGGATCGCGGTCAACATCCCCCAGCCGGCGCGCTTTGCCGTGCACAAGCTCATCATCGCCCAGAAGCGCGGCGGCGACACCGCCAAGCGCCGCAAGGACCTCGCCCAGGCGGAAGCCCTCATCGCCGCCCTGAAGGCGGCCGATCCCTTCGCCCTGTCGGATGCCTATGAGGATGCCGCAAGTCAGGGCATCACCGGCTGGAAGCGCCCCTTGGAGCGCTCCCTCGCCGAGCTCGGGCTCGCGCCCGACGACCTTGCGGCCTGAGGGCGCGCCTCAGGCCTTCTTCACGAACTCGGTGCGCAGCACCAGGTCCTTCACCTTCTCGGCCCGGCAGTCGATCAGCTCCGGGTCGTCGGTGAGGCGGATGCCTTTCACCAGCGTGCCGCGCTTCAGCGTCACCGAGGTGCCCTTGACCTTGAGGTCCTTGATCAGGGTCACGTTGTCGCCGTCCTTGAGGAGCGCGCCGTTGGCGTCACGGACTTCCATTCAAGCTTCCTTCGCCATCTCGCGCAGGCGGAACTTCTGGATCTTGCCGGTGGAGGTCTTGGGGATCTCCTCGAACAGGATGGCGCGCGGGCATTTGTAGGAGGCGAGGTTGGCCTTGCAGTGGGCCATCAGCTCCTCGGCCGTCGCGGTCTTGCCCTCGCGCAGCTCGACGAAGGCCACCGGCGTCTCGCCCCACTTCTCGTCGGGCTTGGCCACCACCGCCGCCGCCGCCACCGCCGGATGCTTGTAGAGCGCATCCTCCACCTCGATGGAGGAGATGTTCTCGCCGCCGGAGATGATGATGTCCTTGGAGCGGTCCTTCAGCTGCACGTAGCCGTCCGGATACTTCACCCCGATGTCGCCGGAATGGAACCAGCCGCCGGCGAAGGCGGCGTCGGTGGCGGAGGGGTTCTTGAGATAGCCCTTCATCACCGTGTTGCCGCGGAACATGACCTCGCCCAGGGACTGGCCATCGGCGGGCACCGGGACCATGGTGGTGGGATCCATCACGTCCAGGGCTTCGAGCGCGGCGTAGCGCACGCCCTGGCGGGCCTTCTTCATGGCGCGCTCCGCGGCGGGCAAAGCGTCCCATTCGGAGTGCCAGTCGTTCACCACCGAGGGGCCGTAGACCTCGGTGAGGCCGTAGACATGCACCACGTTGAAGCCGGCCTCCTGCATGGCGGCGAGCACCGCTTCCGGCGGCGGGGCGGCGGCGGTGATGAACTCCACCTTGTGGGGCAGGGGGCGCTTCTCGGCGTCCGGCGCGTTGAGCAGCGTGGACATGACGATGGGCGCGCCGCACATGTGGGTCACTCCATGGTCGGCGATGGCGTCGAAGATCGGCTTGGCGCGTACCTGCCTGAGGCACACGTGGGTGCCGGCCACCAGCGTCACCGACCAGGGGAAGCACCAGCCGTTGCAGTGGAACATGGGCAGCGTCCACAGATAGACCGGATGCTTGCCCAGGGCGCAGGTCACCACGTTGCCCACGGCGAGGAGGTGGGCGCCGCGATGGTGGTAGACCACGCCCTTGGGGTCGCCGGTGGTGCCGGAGGTGTAGTTGAGGGCGATGGCGTCCCATTCGTCGGCCGGCGGGGCCCAGGCGAAATCCTCCTCCCCGGTGGCGAGGAACTCCTCGTATTCCACGGTGCCGATGCGGTCGCCCTTGCCGGTGAATTCCGGGTCGTCATAGTCGATGACCACGGGCTTCCTCACCGCCATGGCGAGGGCCGCCTTCATCACCGGCGAGAACTCCCGGTCGGTGATCAGCACCTTGGCCTCACCATGGTCGAGGGTGAAGGCGAGGATCGCGGCGTCGAGGCGGGTGTTGAGGGAGTTGAGCACGGCGCCGGTCATGGGCACCCCGTAATGGGCCTCCAGCATGGCCGGCGTGTTGGGCAGCATCACCGCCACGGTGTCGCCCGGGCCGACGCCGAGCTTGGCGAGCGCCGAGGCGAGGCGCCGGCTGCGGGCGTAGAACTCCTTGTAGGTGCGCCGGAGGCTGCCATGGATCATGGCGGTGTGATCCGGGAACACGCTGGCCGCCCGCTCCAGGAAGCCGATGGGGGTCAGCGGCTGGTAATTGGCCGGATTGCGGTCGAGATGCAGGTCGTAGATGCTGCCCGCCATGGGGGTCCCCCTACTGGTATCGCGCTGGATGAGAGCGGTGCGCCGGATCGCCGTTCGCAGGTGCGCGAACCTAGCTAGCACAAGGGATTGATGCAATCGGTACGCACCGCTCAGGAGCCTTTGGGAACATTCAACAAAGGTCGTACGCTCTTGTGCGGACTTGCGCCATAAAATGGTGGCGGCTCTAACCCTTCCAACAAATATGCCGCCGAGGGAGACGTTCATGGGCGAAACTGCGAAGAGCCGGTACGCGGAAACCTATGCCCAGTGGCGGGCGGACCCGATCGCCTTCTGGGGCGCGGC
>JAFIHR010000111.1 GCA_017849325.1 Xanthobacter autotrophicus
ATCACCGAGATCAGCGAGACCGGCGGCGCCTTCGACAAGGGCTTCATCCGCGCCGACTTCGCCATCAACCGCGACAAATGGTTCTTCCCCTGCCACTTCATCGACAATCCGATCATGCCGGGCTGCCTGGGGCTGGACGCCATGTGGCAGTTGACCGGCTTCTTCCTCGGCTGGCTCGGCGAACCCGGCAAGGGCATGGCCCTTTCCACCGGCGAGGTGAAATTCAAGGGCATGGTCACGCCGTCGGTCAAGCTGGTGGAATACGGCATCGACTTCAAGCGCGTGATGCGCGGCCGGCTGGTGCTCGGCATCGCCGACGGCTGGCTGAAGGCGGACGGCGAGCCTATCTATTCGGCGACCGACCTGAAGGTCGGCCTGTCGAAGCAGCCGGCAGCCTGAACCTCAACAGCTTTCCGCGAGGAGCCAGAGCATGAGACGAGTCGTAGTCACCGGTCTCGGCATCGTGTCGTCCATCGGCAACAATGCCGAGGAAGTCCGCACGTCGCTGCACGACGCCCGTTCCGGCATCAGCTTCTCGCCATCCTTCGCCGAACACGGCTTCCGCTGCCAGGTCTGGGGAGCCCCCACCCTCGACCCGGCGCCGCTGATCGACCGGCGGGCGCTGCGCTTCCTGTCGCAGGGCGCGGCCTGGAACCACGTCGCCATGGACCAGGCGATCGCCGACGCCGGGCTTGAAGCCGGCGACATCACCAACGAGCGCACCGGCATCGTCATGGGCTCGGGCGGCCCGTCCACCCGCACCATCGTGGAAGCGGCCGAGACGACGCTGAAGAACGGCAGCCCGAAGCGAATCGGCCCGTTCGCCGTGCCGAAGGCGATGTCGTCGACGGCGTCGGCCACGCTGGCCACCTGGTTCAAGATCCACGGCGTCAACTATTCGATCTCGTCCGCCTGCTCGACCTCGGCGCACTGCATCGGCAACGCCGCGGAACTGATCCAGTGGGGCAAGCAGGACGTCATGTTCGCCGGCGGTCACGAGGACCTCGACTGGACGATGTCGGACCTGTTCGACGCCATGGGGGCGATGTCTTCCAAGTTCAACGACAAGGCCTCCACCGCGTCCCGCGCATACGACGTGGATCGCGACGGTTTCGTCATCGCCGGCGGCGCCGGCGTGCTGGTGCTGGAGGAGTTGGAACGCGCCAAGGCGCGCGGCGCCAGGATCTATGCCGAGATCGTCGGCTACGGCGCGACCTCCGACGGCTACGACATGGTGGCCCCCTCCGGCGAAGGCGCGATCCGCTGCATGAGACAGGCGCTCGCCACGGTGAAGGGGCCGGTCGACTACATCAACACCCACGGCACCTCGACGCCGGTCGGCGACTCGAAGGAGATGGGCGCCATCCGCGAGGTGTTCGGCGAGAAGATGCCGCATATCACCTCGACCAAATCGCTCACCGGCCATTCCCTGGGAGCGGCGGGCGTGCAGGAATCGATCTATTCGCTGCTGATGATGCAGGGCGGTTTCATCGGCGAGAGCGCCCACATCGAAAATCTCGATCCGGAATTCGAAGGCATGCCGATCGTGCGCAAGCGCATCGACAACGCCAGGATCGACATCGCGCTGTCGAACTCCTTCGGCTTCGGCGGCACCAACGCCACGCTGGTGTTCCAGCGCTACAACGGCTGAGGATGGCTGCCATGGAAGGTTTGATGAAAGGCAAGCGCGGCCTCGTCATGGGCGTGGCCAACGACCATTCGATCGCGTGGGGCATCGCCAGGAAACTGCGCGAGCACGGCGCGGACCTCGCCTTCACCTATCAGGGCGAGGCCTTCGGCCGCCGGGTCAAGCCGCTGGCCGAGCAGGTGAGCGCCGCGCTGGTGCTGCCGTGCGACGTCGAGGACAGCGCCTCGGTTGCCGCCACGTTCGACACGCTGAAGGAGGCGTGGGGCGGGATCGATTTCATCGTCCACGCCATCGGCTTCTCGGACAAGAACGAGTTGAAGGGCCTCTACGCCGACACCAGCCGCGAGAATTTCATCCGCACCATGGTGATCTCCTGCTACTCCTTCACCGAAGTCGCGCGGCATGCCGCGGCCCTGATGCCGGACGGCGGCGCCATGGTGACGCTCACCTATGCCGGCTCGGTGCGCGTCATGCCGAACTACAACGTCATGGGCGTCGCCAAGGCAGGGCTGGAAGCGAGCGTGCGCTACCTCGCCAACGATTACGGCCCGCGCGGCATCCGCGTGAACGGCATTTCGGCCGGGCCGGTGCGCACGCTGGCGGGCGCCGGCATTTCGGACGCGCGCTACATGTATTCCTACCAGCAGCGCAATTCGCCGCTGCGGCGCACCATCAACATCGACGAGGTCGGCGGCTCCGCGCTCTACCTGCTGTCGGATCTCTCCTCCGGCGTGACGGGTGAAATCCACTATGTCGATTCCGGCTATCACATCGTCTCGATGCCGACGCTGGACGAGTTGAAGCGCATGGACAACGGGCGGGAGTAATCCGCTAACCATATGTTCAATATCGCCGGATCGCTAAAATAGTATGGACTGAACGAAACTCCCCTTTAAGTCGAAACGGGCTAGATGTCTTGCGGCTTTGGGGACTTCTTCATGTCGGGCACCAGGAATCCGAACCGTACGTCGCTGTTCCGGCTGGTGACGATCGCCAGTTCGGCGTTCGGGGCCTTTCTTCTCGGCATGTGGGGACTCAGGTTCGGCGACGGTCTCGCCGGCATCACCGCGCAAGCCATGGTCGGCATCGTCGGCGGCTTGTGCGCGCTGTCGGCGGCGGGCGCGGCAATGTCCTTCTTTGCCGGAGTGGATGAATCGGCCGACTACGTCTTCCGCGAGACCCAGCTCGACAAGCTTACCGGCCTGCTGGCGCGGGCCGCGATGGTCGGCAAGGTGGCGGAGGCCGCGGCCGCGGCGATCCGGACCGGCAAACCCGTCTATCTGATCGATATCGACATCGACCGCTTCAAGCATATCAACGACGCGATCGGCTACAGCCAGGGCGACGCGCTGGTGCACGCCTTCGCCGAGCGGTTGAAAACGCTGATGCCGGAGGGCGCCACGATCGGCCGCCTCGGCGCCGGCGAGTTCGCCATCCTCTATCCCGACGACAAGCTGCAAGGCTCGATGGAGCATCTGGTCGAGCGGCTGATCGAGACGATGATGCAGCCTTACCAGCTTTCCAGCCATCTGCAATCGGTCAGCCTCTCGGTCGGCGTCGTGGCGATGCCGATGAACGGCGTGGACCCCGTTGTGGTGCTGCGCCGCTCCAATCTCGCCTTGCAGCACGCGCGCGCCCGCGGCGTCGGCAACTGGGCCGTTTTCCAGCCGGACATGGGCAGGGTCGCCGACCACCGCCAATGGGTGGAATCCGAATTGAGCACCGCCTTCGAGCGCGGCGATTTCGATCTGCATTACCAGCCCCAGCACGACCTGATGAGCGGCAAGGTGGTCGGCTACGAGGCGCTGATCCGCTGGCGGCATCCCGAGCGCGGCATGATCGCGCCGATGGAGTTCATTCCCATAGCCGAGGAAACCGGCATGATCCTGCCGATCGGCGCGTGGGTGCTGGAAAAGGCGTGCGGCGACGCGAAACACCTGCCGAGGAATTGCTTCGTGGCGGTCAACATCTCGCCGGTCCAGTTCATGACCAAGGATTTCGTCGCCCAGCTGCGCGCCACCATGGACAGGACCGGCATCGAGCCTTCACGGCTGGAACTGGAAGTGACCGAGACGGCGATGATGCAGGACAGGGATCGTGCCGCCGCCGTGCTGAGAGAGCTTTCGGACATGGGCATTTCGGTGGCGGTCGACGATTTCGGCACCGGCTATTCCAATTTGAGCTACCTGATCGACTTCTCGTTCCGCAAACTAAAGATCGACAAATCCTTCGTCAGCCGCATCGACCGCGATTCCAGCAGCGGCGCGGTGGTCTCCACCATCGTCGGCCTGTCGCGGGCGCTGGGCGTCAGCACCATCGCCGAAGGCGTGGAAACCGAAGACCAGGCGACGCTGCTGAAGGCCGCCGGCTGCGAGGTCGTGCAGGGCTATCTGTTCGGCCGGCCCGGACCGCTGCGCATCGAGGACGGCGAGGCGCGGCCGGTGATCGAGGAGCCGGAACTGCGCGTCGCCAGCCTGCACTGATCCGACCGGATCGCCTCAACGGCGCGCGGCCAGCACCTTGAAGGCGGCGTCGCGCGCAAGCTCCTTGTGGCTTGCGAAGGACGCGGCCAGAACCGGCTCGTAGGGCAGTTGCCGGTTGGCGACGAGGAAGAGGGTCCCGCCCGGCCTCAACGCCGCCGCGGCGGCGCGAATGATGCCGGCGCCGATGCCGGGATCGGCGGCGCGCCCCTTGTGAAAGGGCGGGTTCATGACGACGGCGTCGTAGCGGCGGCCGACCGGCTCGGCGAGCAGGTCGTGCCAGAAGAAGTTTCTTTGAACGGCGGCCGCTTGCAGGTTGGTCCTGGCGGCTTCGAGCGACTCGAAATCGGCCTCGTAGAGATCGAGCGCCGACACGGTGGGGAAACGGGCCGCGATTTCGGCGGCAAGAAAACCCCAGCCGGCGCAGAAATCGGCCACCGCACCCGAAAGCTCCGGCAGCGTCCGCGCCAGCAGCAGCGAACCCGGATCGATCCTGTCGTGCGAGAACATGCCGGGCGCCGCATGGAAGCGGTCCCCTACCAGCACGGCCGGATTGGCCGCGCGCAGGGCCGAGGCAACGTCCGGTCCCGGCGGGCGGCGGAACCAGAAGGCGAGGCCGTGATACTTCGGCATCGCTCCCTCGATTTCAACCAAGTCCGCAAGCCGCTTGCGCAGGCTGGCGACGCCGTCCTCCCTGGCGCCGGCGACGACGATCAGGCCATCCGGCGCCGTGCGCTCGATCGCCTCGGCGACACGCAATTCGTTCTGGCCGCGATGGCGTCCGAGGAGGACGAGAGCAAGATCGTAGTTCTCGCCTTCGGCGCGCGGCGCCACTTCAAGGCCCGAGCGCTCCAATACGAGGAAATCCGGGCGGAAGCCCTGCACGGCGTGGATCGGCGCGGTCCAGCCGTCGGCCAGGCGAAAGCCAGGCTCGGCGCCGAGGAAGAGGACGCGCGCCTCCTTTTGCGGCAGATCGAGCTCCTCCGCGCCGAAGGGATAGAACAGGGTTTTCAGCGCTTCGTTGGCCATGACCGGCTCATTAGCAGCAATCGTCCCGCAATCCATCACTCACTGACGGGCAACGAAAAACGGGCGCGGTTTTCGCCGCGCCCGTCCGCACTTCCGTGGAGGAAGGAAATCAGGCCGCGTCTTCGGCGTCCGCCTTCTTCTCCTTGACGATTTCCTTGCCGGTCGCCTGGTCGACGACCTTCATGGAGAGCCGCACCTTGCCGCGCTCGTCGAAGCCCATCAGCTTGACCCAGACCTTGTCGCCTTCCTTGACCACGTCGGTGGTCTTGGCGACGCGCTGGTCGGACAGCTGCGAGATGTGGACGAGACCGTCGCGCGGGCCGAAGAAGTTGACGAAGGCGCCGAAGTCGGCGGTCTTGACGACCGTGCCCTCGTAGATCTCGCCGACTTCCGGCTCGGCCACGATGGTGTGGATCCACTTCCTGGCCGCCTCGATCTCCTTGGCGTTCGACGAAGCGATCTTGACCGTGCCGTCGTCCTCGATGTTGATCTTGGCGCCGGTCTTCTCGACGATCTCGCGGATGACCTTGCCGCCGGAGCCGATGACGTCGCGGATCTTGTCGGTCGGGATGTGCATGACCTCGATGCGCGGCGCGAACTCGCCGAGCTGGCCGCGGCTTTCGGAGAGCGCCTTGGCCATTTCGCCGAGGATGTGCAGGCGGCCGTCCCTGGCCTGGCCGAGCGCGACCTTCATGATCTCCTCGGTGATGCCGTCGATCTTGATGTCCATCTGCAGCGACGTGATGCCGCCGGCGGTGCCGGCGACCTTGAAGTCCATGTCGCCGAGGTGGTCCTCGTCGCCCAGGATGTCGGAGAGCACGGCGAAGCGCTCGCCTTCCTTGATGAGGCCCATGGCGATGCCGGCCACAGGCTTGGCCAGCGGCACGCCGGCGTCCATCAGCGCCAGCGAGGTGCCGCACACCGTCGCCATCGAGGACGAGCCGTTGGACTCGGTGATCTCTGAGACGACGCGCAGCGTGTAGGGGAACTGCTCGGCGCCCGGCAGCATCGGGTGGACGGCGCGCCAGGCGAGCTTGCCGTGGCCGATCTCGCGGCGGCCGGGCGAGCCCATGCGGCCGGTCTCGCCCACGGAGAAGGGCGGGAAGTTGTAGTGCAGCAGGAAGTGCTCCTTGTAGGTGCCTTCCAGGCTGTCGATGAACTGCTCGTCCTCGCCGGTGCCCAGCGTGGCCACCACCAGCGCCTGGGTCTCGCCGCGGGTGAACAGGGCCGAGCCGTGGGCGCGGGGCAGGATGCCGACCTCCGAGACGATGGGGCGCACGGTGCGCACGTCGCGGCCGTCGATGCGGATGCCGTCGTCGAGGATGTTCCAGCGCACGATGGTGGCTTCGAGGTGCTTGAACACGTCGCCGATCACCTGGGCGGTCGGCACGCTCTCGCCGGTCAGGGCGAGCTCGGCATAATAGGTCTTCACCTTGGCCTTGGCAGCGCCGACCGCCTCGTAGCGGGCCTGCTTCTGCTTGATCTTGTAGGCCTCGCGCAGGTCGTGCTCGGCGATCTCCTTGACCTTCGCCTCGATGGCGGAGACGTCTTCCGGCTGGAAGGCACGGGGCTCCTTGGCCGCCCTCTCGGCGAGGCGGATGATGGCCTCGATCACCGGCTGGAAGTGGCGGTGGCCGAACATCACGGCGCCCAGCATGATCTCCTCGGGAAGCTCCTTGGCCTCCGATTCCACCATGAGCACGGCGTCGCCCGTGCCGGCCACCACGAGGTCGAGGGCGGAATCCTTCACCTCGTCCACGGTGGGGTTGAGCACATATTCATTCTCGGTGAAGCCGACGCGCGCGGCGCCCACCGGGCCCATGAAGGGCACGCCGGAGAGGGTCAGCGCGGCGGAGGCCGCCACCATGGAGACGATGTCGGGATCGTTCTCCAGGTCATGGGCGAGCACGGTGATGATCACCTGGGTGTCGCACTTGTAGCCGTCGGGGAACAGCGGGCGGATCGGCCGGTCGATGAGGCGGGAGACCAGGGTCTCCTTCTCCGAGGGACGGCCCTCGCGCTTGAAGTAGCCGCCGGGGATGCGGCCCGCGGCGTAGGTCTTTTCCTGGTAGTTGACGGTGAGGGGGAAGAAGTCCTGCCCGGGCTTGGCCTCGCGGGCGGAGACGACGGTGGCGAGCACCTTGGTGTCGCCATAGGTGGCGAGCACCGAGCCGTCGGCCTGACGGGCCATCTTGCCCGTCTCGAGCGTCAGCGTGCGACCGCCCCAGTCCAGCTCTTCGCGGTGGATATCGAACATGCGTTTTATCTTTCTCGTGTCTGGCAAAGCAGAAAAGCCATGAGCAAGACGGCCGGACGCGCCGCGCGAAGCCACCCTTTCAGCAAGCGGCTCCGACGGTTGCGTCCGGCGATCCTGCCATGGCTCGTCCTGTCTTCGCGGATCCGCAGCCGGCCCCATGCCCGCTGCGATGGCGCACTGTCAGGAGTGCGGGCGGCCCGGCGCACCACGTCCGGGCCGCGGTCCGAAGCGTCAGCGGCGCAGGCCGAGACGTTCGATCAAGGACTTGTAGCGCCCCTCATCCTTCTTCTTCAGATAGTCGAGAAGGCTGCGGCGCTGCGAGACGAGCTTCAGAAGCCCGCGGCGCGAATGGTTGTCCTTGTGGTGGGACTTGAAATGCTCGGTCAGGTTCACGATCCGCTCGGTGAGGATCGCCACCTGCACTTCCGGGGAGCCGGTATCGCCGCCCTTGGTGCCATAGTCCTTGATGAGCGTCTGCTTGCGCTCGGCCGTGATCGACATCGGATGTCCTTTCTTAAGGAGGAATGGGATGGGCGCCGGTCCGGTCCGCGCCGTGCGGAACGGGTGGGTCGGCGCACCGTCGGCCGGGCCGGGATGTCGTCCAGCGCGGTCGATGACGCAAACGCCAATTGCGGCGCCCGGAAGCACCGCATTGGTCGGGCGACTATACAGATTTTGCCTTCGAGGGCCAGCGGAATGTGAAATGCGCCGTTCGCGCCCGCGGTTGCAGGCTCAAAAGCAGCTCACGAACTCGCGGTAGACCCATCCGATGGGCTTTCCCTGCGGATGGCTGCCGATCCGCACCCAGGGGTTGCCCTTGCCGTCGTAGGCGGTGTCGAGAACCTTCACCAGAACGCCGTTCTGGATGGTGGAGATCACCTTGCCCTGGGGCGCGGTGCGGATGTTGAGCGGCGTGCCGGTGGGGTCGGTCACCCGGCAGCGGTCGTCGGCCGCCGCCGCCGAGCCGCTCCACAGCGCGCACGCCAATCCCGCCGCGAGAGCTGCCGCCCGCCCGGCCCGAAACCCGATGGAATTCGTCATGATGCTGCCCCCCGAAGGCCCGCGCCGCCGCGGTAGATACCTCTCCTGTCCGCCGGGCCGGGGCGCAATCTAGCACGGACGCCGGTCGGGGAGAGAGCCGAGGATCGCGGCCCGCCGCGCGGCGCGGCGGCCCGCCGGCGTCCGCTCGCTCCTGCTCGGGTTCCGGCCGCACCGGCGCATTTTTTCTGGAATTCGCTCCGGATTGGCAGTATAGCTGCAGTCCTCATCACATAACCTGAGGGCCTCGACGTTGAGGCCCGACGGTCGGGGAATTCAGATCCCCCGTGGCAAAGCCGCCACCAATGTCTCCCGCAGGGGAGGCCTTGGTGGCGGCTTTTTTCGTTTCGAGGCTGGGATGACAGGCGAGGCTGAGCAGGTTGCCAGGGTCCGGAGCGTCTGCCCCTATTGCGGGGTCGGCTGCGGCATCGTCATGGACGTGCGCGACGGGCGGGTGGTGAAGGTTTCCGGGGATGCGGCCCATCCGGTCAACGCCGGCCGCCTGTGCACCAAGGGCAGCTCCTGCGCCGAGCCGCTGGCGAAGGGCCGGCTCGCAGGCGCCTATGTGCGCTGGAGCCGCAAGGACGAGCAGATCCCGCTGCCCATGGCGGACGCCATCCGCACCACGGCCCGCCGCCTGAAGGTCATCATCGAGGAGCACGGGCCGGATGCGGTGGCCTTCTACGTCTCCGGGCAGATGTCGCTGGAGGCGCAGTATCTCGCCAACAAGCTGGCGAAGGGCTTCATCCGCACCCGCCACATCGAATCCAATTCGCGGCTGTGCATGGCGAGCGCCGGGGCGGGCTACAAGCTCTCCCTGGGCGCCGATGCCCCGCCCGGTTCCTATGACGATTTCGACAGGACCGACCTCTTCCTGGTGATCGGCGCCAACATGGCCGACTGCCATCCCATCCTGTTCCTGCGCATGATGGACCGGGTGAAGGCCGGCGCCCGGCTCATCGTCGTGGACCCGCGCCGCAACGCCACGGCGGAGAAGGCACATCTCTACCTGAAGATCCGTCCCGGCACGGACCTCGCCTTCCTGAACGGGCTGCTGCACCTGTTGCACGAGCAGGGCGCCACCGATGGCGATTTCATCGCCCGCTTCACCTCCGGCTGGGAGGAGGTGGCGGCGCAGCTTGGCGATTATCCCCCGGAGCGGGTCCGCGACCTCACCGGCATCGCCGAGGACGAGCTGCGCGCGGTGGCCCGCGCCATCGCCGAGGCCAGGGCGGGCAACGGTTTCGTCACCTGCTGGACCATGGGGCTCAACCAGAGCAGCCACGGCACCGCCAACGTCAACGCCGTGGTGAACCTCCACCTCGCCACCGGCGAGATCTGCAAGCCGGGCCGCGGTCCCTTCTCCCTCACCGGCCAGCCCAA
>JAFIHR010000453.1 GCA_017849325.1 Xanthobacter autotrophicus
CACCACCGCCGAGGTGTTCCTGAAGCTGCTGCCCCTGCTGCGCCAGCGCGGCATCCTCACGCTCGGGCAGGCGCGCGAGGCGGCGCAGCAATCCTACTACGCGCGCCTGCGGTATTGAGCGGCGGCGTTGGCGCAATTTGGCAAGGATGTCCTGGTTTCCTCTAGGCCGGTTCCCGCTATAGAAGTAACATCTTCGGCATCGGCGTACGGGCCGGGCAGGGGTGTGTGGCGGGCAGGCGGAGGAAACCATGCGGGGCGGCATCGGACTGAAGGCGCTGGCGCTTGTCGCTGCGATCGCGGGCAACGTCGGCATGGCCGCGGCCGCCGACATGGCGACCAAGGCGCCGCCCGCGTGGGACGACCAGCCGGCCTCCGGCTGGAGCTACCAGCTCACCCTCTACGGCTGGGCGACCTCGCTCAACGGCAAGATCGGCGTGCGCGACCTGCCGGAATCGTCGGTGGACGTGCCGTTCTCGGAGGTGGTGCAGAATCTGGACGGGGCGCTGATGGGTGCCTTCTCCGCCAAGAACGGTGACTGGACGCTGCTGGCCGATGTGGTCTGGTCGAAGCTGTCCGCCGACCAGTATGTGCCGAATATCGGCGAGGTGGGCTCGAACTTCGGGCTCAGCCAAAAGCTCCTGATCGCCTCGGCCATTGCCGGCTACCGCCTGCCGGTGAGCGGGGAGAATTTCGACCTCAGCGCCACCGCCGGCTTCCGCTACCAGCGGCTCACCATCGACACCGACCTGACCTTCCTCGGCGCGGGCCTCACCCTCAGCGACCACGATGTGAAGGAATGGCTCGATCCGGTGTTCGGCCTGATGCTGAACTACCGCTTCAACGAGAAGTGGTTCGCCAACGCCTATGCCGATATCGGCGGCTTCGGCGCCGGCTCCAAGCTCACCTCGCAGACCTTCGCGACGGTGGGGTACAACTGGACCGACAGCTGGTCCACCGCGCTCGGCTATCGCGCCCTCTACACGGACTATCAGGACGTCACGGCGCTTGATAAGAATTTCCGCTATGACGTCTGGATCCATGGCCCGTTCATGAGCCTTGCGTACCACTTCTAGGGTGGCATGAGCTTTTCCTTTCCGTCCGGTCTCGGGCGCACCCTCGTCGGCGCCGCGGCCGCGCTCCTGTCGGGCCTGATCGCCGTCGGCGCTTTGGCGGCGAGCGGCACGGACGCGCCGGCCCCTTCGCCACCGTCGGCAGGCGCCACCGCCGCCGCGGCACCGGGCGCTCACGGCGCATCGGCCGCGGATGCCGCCATCCTCGCGGGCATGCTGGCCGATATCGGCCGTCTCAGCCCCGAGACCCCGCCCGGCTATGTGGGCTCGCACGCCTGCGTCTCCTGCCACCAGGCGGAGGCCGCGAGCTGGGAGAAGTCCCACCACGCCCTCGCCATGGCGAAGGCGACGCCGCAGACGGTGCTCGGCGACTTCTCCGGCGTGAGCGCCACCGATTATGGCGCCACCGCCCGCTTCTTCCGCGACGGCGACCGCTATCTGGTGGACACCGAGGGGCACGACGGCAAGCCGCTCACCGTCGCCGTCAGCGACACCTTCGGCTGGACGCCCCTGCAGCAGTATCTCGTCACCTTCCCGGACGGGCGCCGCCAGGTGCTGCCCTGGGCCTATGACACCCGGCCGAAGGATCAGGGCGGCCAGCGCTGGTTCCACGTCTATGCCCAGCCCATTCCGGCGGGCGATGCGCTGCACTGGACCGGGGTGCTCCAGACCTGGAACCACATGTGCGCGGAATGCCACTCCACGGCGCTGGAGAAGGGCTATGACGCGGCGAAGAACAGCTATCACACCACCTTTTCCGAGGTGAGCATCGGCTGCGAGAGCTGCCACGGGCCGGGCAAGGACCATCTGGCGTGGGCGCAGGCATCGCCGCGGCCGGATCTGCCGCTGAAGGGCTTCGCCGCCGCTTTCACGCCGCGTCCGCCGGTGGACTGGACCCCCGACCCCAAGACCGGCAGCCCCTCGGCTACCGCGGCCCATCCGGCCGGCGACGTGGTGGAGCTCTGCGCGCGCTGCCATTCGCGGCGCGGCGTCATCTCCGAGCACTGGGCGCCGGGCAAGCCGCTGGCCGACACCCACACCGCCGCCTTCCTCACCCAGGGCCTGTTCGAGGCCGACGGGCAGATGCGCGACGAGGTGTTCAACGATCAGGCGTTCAAGCAGTCCAAGATGTATGCGCGGGGCGTCGTGTGCACCGATTGCCACGATCCCCATTCGGCGCGACTGAAGGCGGAGGGCGCGCAGGTGTGCAGCCAGTGCCACCTGCCCGAGCGCTTCGCCGCCGAAAGCCACACCGGCCATGCGCCGGGCCCCGGCGCGCCCGATTGCGTCACCTGCCACATGCCGGCGCGCACCTACATGCGGGTGGACGTGCGGCACGACCATTCCTTCCGCATCCCCCGGCCGGACCTGTCCGCGACGCTCGGCGTGCCCAACACCTGCAATGCCTGCCACACCGACAAGTCGCCCGAATGGGCGGCCGAGGCCATCACCCGCTGGCACGGGCCCGAGCGCAAGGGCTTCCAGACCTATGCCCAGGCATTTTCCGAGGCGCGCAAGGACGATCCGGCGGCGCGGGACAAGCTGATCGCCCTGGCGAAAGATCCGGTGGTGCCGGGCGTGGCGCGGGCCACCGCTCTGGTGGAGCTCCAGGGGTTCCCTTCCAACGCCACTCTGGCCGCACTGGCGGCGGGCGTGAAGGACAGCGATCCGCTGGTGCGCACGGCGGCCCTGCAATCGAGCCTCGGATTGCCCCTTGAGGACCGCTGGCGCCTTGCCGCGCCGCTGCTGGACGATCCCGTCCTCGCCGTGCGTCTCGCCGCGGCGCGGGCGGTGGCGGACATGCCTTTCGACCGGGCTCCCGCCGCCGACCGGGCCCGCCTCGAAGCGGCGTTCCGCGCCTATGAGGAGGCGCTGGCGCTGGAAGCGGATCGGCCCGAAGGCCGGATCAATGCCGCCACCTATCGCATGCTGCGCGCCGATCCGGAGGCCGCCGAGCGCGAGCTGCTGGCCGGCCTCAGGCTGGAGCCGGGCCTGCCGGCGCTGGCGGTGAACCTTTCCGATCTCTACCGCGCCCAGGGCAAGGAGGCCGCCTCCGAGCAGACCCTGCGCGCGGCCCTGGCGCTCCACAGGGACGATGCGGCCCTGCACCACGCCCTCGGCCTCAGCCTCGCCCGCCAGAAGAAGCTGCCCGAGGCGGTGGCCGAGCTGAAGGCGGCGGCGGACGGCGCGCCGGACGATGCCCGCTATGCCTATGTCTACGTGGTGGCGCTGCGCTCCACGGGGGATCAGGCGGGCAGCCGCAAGGCGCTGGCCGCGGCGCTGGCGCGCCATCCCAACAATGTGGATCTGCTCGGCCTTGCCCTCAACGATGCGCTCGCCGCCCGCGACCTTGCGCAGGCCAGGGACGCCGCCGGCCGCCTCTCGCGCATGCGGCCCGATGACGAGAACCTTGCCCGGCTCCACGACGGCCTGAGCCGGATGCCGGCGCAATAAGCCCGCCTTCACGCGCCGAGGCGCGATCCATATTCCCCGTTGCGGGTGTCGCGCATTTCCCTCCACCTGGACCAGTACCCGCTTCGCCGGGTGCCGGTCGGGCGGTGGGTCGCTCACCCGCGCAGTCGGGCGGGCTGCAGATGCCTTTCACGCGCCCCTGGCTGTGGCTCCGCGCCCGCGCGGCAGCGTCCCGTGGTCGGCGCGCCGGCCCGCACGACGGAGCGCCCGGGTACCGGACCAACCCCGGATGGGTCGACGCGGGCGACAAATTCCGCTCTAAGCTTGGGATGGAGACGGATCTGCCATCTGGATGAAGTCGCTTCGTGCGATGCCGTCCGGAATGAACCCGGCTCTCGCGGAGGACCATCCATGACGGTGCAGCCACATCCCATCGAGCGTGGTGATGATGTCGCCTCTCAGAGTGTGGACTTCCTGCTTCTCGGCGGCGGGCCGGCCAGCGCGATCGCGGCCGAGACGCTCCGGCAGGAAGGGGTGATCGGTTCCATCCGCATCCTCTCGGGCGAGAATGTGCCGCCCTATCACCATCCCGCCCTCTCCAAGCAGCTCCTGCTGGGCGACGAGAACGAAAGCTGGGTGTTCGTCCATCCGCCGGGCTTCTATGCCGAGCAGCGCATCGAGCTGTCCCTCGGCGCGCGGGCGGTGGCGGTCGATACGGTCCGCGAGACGGTGACCACCTCCTCCGGCGAGGTGATCAGCTATGGCCAGCTCCTCATCGCCACCGGCGCGCGGCCGAAGCCGCTGCGGGTTCCCGGTGCCGAACTGCCGGGCGTGCATACGCTGCGGCAGATGGCCGACGCCGGCGCCATCCGCGCCAGCGCGGCCAGGGCCCGGCGGGCGGTGGTGATGGGCGGCAGCTTCCTTGGCATGGAGATCGCCATGTCGCTGCTCGATCTCGGCCTGGAAGTCACGGTGATCGAGCAGAGCCCGGCCCTGCTGCGCCACCTCGAGGCGAAGGAGCTCTCCGACTATTTCGAGCGCTACGCCCAGCGCCGCGGCGCCACCATCCTCCTCAATGACACCGCCGTGGAGATCCGCGGCAACGGCCGGGTCGAGGAGGTGGTGACCGCATCGGGCTGGAAGGTGCCGTGCGATCTCATGGTGGTGAGCATCGGCGTGACCCCCGCCACCGACTTCCTGAAGGGCAGCGGCATCACCATGGAGGAGGGCTACGTGGTGGTGGACGCGCGGCTGCGCACCAGCGTGCCCAACGTCTACGCCGCCGGCGACGTGACCACCTTCTACGATCCCGTGTTCGCCCGGCACCGGCACATCGAGCATTGGGACAATGCGGTGAAGCAGGGCCGCCTTGCCGCCCGCAACATGGCCGGCCACCGGCTGCGCTATGACGAGGTGTCCTATTTCTTCTGCGAGGTGGGCGACATCGGCTTCAACGTGCTGGGCGTCACCGAGGAGGCGGACACGCTGATCCCCCGCGGCGACCTCGACAAGGGCTCGTTCGCGATGTTCTACCTCAAGGGCGACGTGCCGCGCGCGCTGTTCTCCGTGGGCCGCCCGCCGGACGAGACGCGGGTGGCGGAAGGGCTCATCCGTTATCGGGTGGGTCTCGGCGCGGTGAAGGACCAGCTCCACGAGCCCGGCTTCGTGCTCGACCACATCCCCACCCAGACCGCGCTGATCCTGCAGGGCGGCGGCGCGCTGGGTGCGTTCGAGTGCGGGGTGGTTAGGGCGCTGGAGGAGGACGGCATCTATCCCGACATCGTCGCCGGGGTGTCCATCGGCGCGCTCAACGGGGCCATCATCGCCGCCCATCCCTACGGCGCCGCCAAGGCGCTGGAGGCGTTCTGGGCCGACCTCGCGGTGGAGACGCCGGAACTCGCCCCGGCCAACGTGCGCCAGGCGGCGGCGGCGATGAAGATCGTCTCCTTCGGCGTGCCCAACTTCTTCACCCCGCGCTGGATGCCGCCGATCCGCAGCCTGACCGACTGGCCGGCCCACTGGACCAGCTATTACGACACCGAGCCCATGCGGGCGCTGCTGAAGAAATACATCGACTTCTCCGCCCTGAAGGACAGCCCGGTGCGGCTGCTCATCAGCGCGGTGGACGTGATTTCCGGCGCGCTCGAGGTGTTCGACAGCTATGTGGACGACCTCACCCCCGATCACCTGCTGGCCTCGGGCAGCCTGCCGCCGGGCTTTCCCTGGACCATGATCGACGGCAAGGCCTATTGGGACGGCGCCATCGTCTCCAACTCGCCGCTCGATCTCATGGTGGAACGCTGCGGGCCGGACGGAAAGCGGGTGTTCATCGTCGACCTGTTCTCCGGCGAGCGCGAGCTGCCCTCTAACATGATGGAGGTGATGATGCGCCGCGACGAGATCGTGCTCTCGGAGCGGGTGCGCAGCGACCTGCACTCGCGCGGCAAGATCGAGCGCTACCGCCGGCTGGTGGATTACATCCTCTCGCAGATGGAGCCGACCGAGCAGGCGCGCATCAAGCACCTGCCGCTCTATATCCAGCTGATGGGCGACAGCGCGCCCACCACCATCACCCGCTTCATCCGTCCGGGGCGCGAGCGCGAGCATTCCACCCGCGATTACGATTTCTCCGACGTGGCCATCGAGTCCAACCGGGCGGAGGGCTATGCGGTGGCCAAGGCGACGCTGCTGCTGGGCAAATCCTCGCAGGAGGCCGAGCCCGAGGTCG
>JAFIHR010000112.1 GCA_017849325.1 Xanthobacter autotrophicus
CTTTGCGCCGGGCGAGGAAGGCGGCGTGCGCGAGCCGGGCCACCAGTTCGAATGGGCCTATCTCCTGAACCTCGCCGGCCCCCTGCTGAAGCGCGACATGGGCGCCTTTCCGGCCAGGCTCTGGGACTTCGGCGCGACGCACGGCATCGATCCGGCCCGCAAGGTCGCGGTGTTCGCCCTCGATGCCGACGGCAAGGTGACCGATCCCATGGCCCGCCTCTGGGCCCAGACCGAGCGGCTGCGCACCGCCCTCGTGCTCGCCCCCTCGCCGGCCGAAGGTCTGGCCGGAGCGGACGCGACGGAAAGCCTCGCCACCATCGCCCGCTACCTCGACACCCCGGTGAAGGGGCTGTGGCGGGACCGCCTCCAGCCGGACGACGCCTTCATCGAGGAGGCCGCGCCGGCCTCCTCCTTCTACCACATCATGTCGGCCTTCTCGGTGGTGCTGAAGGCGCTGTGACGGCCCGGGCGCTGGCCACGGTTGTGCTTACGTTCGGGATGGACCCACCACCGTACCGACCGGAGCAAGAAGGGCTCGACGCCGCCGCCATATCGTGAAATGGATCGGCGCGCGTCCGGACGGCATCCGCCGACCGGACGCAACGTCATCGGCTGGGACCGGCGCTGCGCGTGACCCAGCTTCCAATGCGGCTCCGTGAGGTGCATCCGCAGGCCCGTGCCGGGGCGGCACGCCTGCCATCGCCAAGCGAAACATCCTGAAAACATGCAGGTCCTGATCACTGGAACGGCGGGCTTCATCGGCTTCCACCTCGCCCGGCGCCTGCTTCAGGAAGGCCACCAGGTGGTGGGCTTCGATGCGCTGACCGACTATTATGACAAGAGCCTGAAGCAGGCACGCCTCGCGCTGCTCGCCGAATTTACGGGCTTCCGCCTGGTGACGGCACGGCTTGAGGATTTCGGCGCGCTGGAGGCCGCCTGCACCCCTGCCCCGCCCGACGTGATCGTCCATTTCGCGGCCCAGGCCGGGGTGCGCTACTCCATCGACAACCCGCGCACCTATGTGGACGCCAATCTGGTCGGCTCGTTCAATGTGCTTGAGACGGCGCGCCTGGTGAAGCCGCGCCACCTGCTGCTCGCCTCCACCAGCTCGATCTATGGCGGCAATCCCAAGCAGCCGTTCCAGGAGACCGACCGCGCCGACTGGCCCTGCTCGCTCTATGCGGCGACCAAGAAGGCCATGGAGGCGATGTCCCACTCCCACGCCCACATCTGGAAGATCCCCACCACCTGCTTCCGCTTCTTCACGGTCTACGGCCCGTGGGGACGGCCGGACATGGCGCTGTTCAAGTTCGTGGACGCGATCCTGCACGACCGGCCCATCGAGATCTACGGCGCCGGCGAGATGAAGCGGGACTTCACCTTCATCGACGATCTCGTCGAGGCGGTGACGCGGCTGGTCGACCGGCCGCCGGTGGTGGGCGAGCCCGCGGCGGGGGCGCTCGATTCGCTCTCCCCCGTGGCGCCATGGCGGGTGGTGAACATCGCCGGGGGCACGCCGGTGGGGCTGATGGATTTCGTGCGCGCCATCGAGGGCGCGCTGGGCAGGACGGCCCAGAAGATCCTCGCCCCCATGCAGCCCGGTGACGTACGCGAGACCTTCGCCGATCCGAGCCTGCTGGAGGCGCTCACCGGCTATCGCCCGACGACGCCGGTGGAGACGGGCGTCGCCGCCTTCGTGGACTGGTACCGCGACTTCTACCGCATCCCGGTGGCGCCGCCGGCCGCCTGAGCCCGGCGCCTCGGCGGATCCGCTCAGGCCTCGTCGGCGATGCGGGCGAGGTAGGCGCCATAGGTGGACTTAGCGAACACCTGCGCCTGCGCGCGAAGCTGCGCCTTGTCGATGAAGCCGGCGCGGAAGGCCACCTCTTCCGGCGCGGCGATGCGCAGGCCCTGCCGCTTCTCCAGCACCTGGACGAACTGCGCCGCCTCCACCAGGGAATCGGGCGTGCCGGTGTCGAGCCAGGCGAAGCCCCGGCCCATCAGCGCCACATGAAGCTCGCCGAGCTCAAGATAGGCCTTGTTCACGTCGGTGATCTCGATCTCGCCGCGGGCCGAGGGCTTCAGGTTGGCGGCGATGTCGACCACCCGGTTGTCGTAGAAATAGAGCCCGGTCACGGCGAGGTTGGACTTCGGCACCGTGGGCTTCTCCTCCAGGGAGAGCACCCGGCCAGCCTTGTCCATCTCCACCACGCCATAGCGCTCGGGATCCTGCACCGGATAGCCGAACACGGTGGCGCCGCGCTCCTTGGCGGCGGCGCCGGCGAGAAGCTGCGGCAGGCCGTGGCCGAAGAAGAGATTGTCGCCGAGCACCAGCGCCACCCGCTCGTCGCCCACGAACTCGCGGCCGACGATGAAGGCGTCGGCGAGGCCGCGCGGATGGTCCTGCACGGCATAGGTGAGCGAGAGGCCGTACTGGCTGCCGTCCTTCAGCAGGGCGCGGAACAGGCCGGCGTCGTGCGGCGTGGTGATGATCAGGATCTCCCGGATGCCCGCCATCATCAGCGTGCTCAGGGGGTAATAGATCATCGGCTTGTCGTAGACCGGGAGGAGCTGCTTGGAGACGACGAGCGTGATGGGGTGAAGCCGCGTGCCGGAGCCTCCGGCCAGAATGATGCCCTTCACGTCGCCTCCATCGCGGTTGGCCTGGCGGATGCCGTCCCGGCATCGGCAAGAAGCTGGTCCACCACCTCCGCCACCCGCTCCTGCCACGGCGCGGCGGCATAGCCGAAGGTGCGCTCGAACAGGTGGCTTGCCAGCTCCGAGTTCATCGGGCGCCGGGCGGGGGTCGGATAGTCGGCGGTGGTGATCGCGGCCACCTGCGGCGTGCGCCCGGTGTGGCGCGCGGCGCGCCGGACGATCTCGCTGGCGAAGCCGTGCCAGGTCGTCGTGCCGCGGCCGGCGAAATGGTAGGTGCCGAACCGGGCGTCGCCCCTTGCGGCCGCCTCGGCCACCTTCAGGAGCGCCTCGGCGAGGTCGCGCGTGGCGGTGGGGCTGCCCTTCTGGTCGGCGACGATGGTGAGCCGCTCGCGCTCGCCGGCAAGGCGCAGCACGGTCTTCAGGAAATTGTGCCCATGAGCGCCGAAGACCCAGGAGGTCCGCAGGATGACGTGCTGGTCCCAGGCGGCGCGCACCGCCGCCTCGCCTGCCGCCTTGGTGCGCCCGTAGACCCCGAGCGGCTCCACCGGGTCGCCCTCCACATAGGCCGTGGGCTTGGCGCCGGAGAACACATAATCGGTGGAGATGTGCACCATGGGGATGCGGTAGCGCGCGCAGCGCTCGGCGATGAGGCCCGGGGCGAAGGCGTTCACCCGCGCAGCGGTGGCCGGCTCGCTCTCGGCCTTGTCCACGCCGGTGAAGGCGGCGGCGTTGATCACCACCTCCGGCCGGTGCCCCTCCAGGGCCCGGGCCACCGCCACCGGATCGCAGATGTCGAGGGCGGTGTGGTCGAGGCCGGCGAGTTCGACGCCGCGCGCGGCCGCCAGCGCGGTGATCTCCCGGCCGACCTGGCCCGCGGCGCCCAGAAGCAGAATTCCCGTCACGATGCGTTCCCCAGAGCTTGCGCTGCGCCGGCGGCGGCCCCGCCATTGGTGAGGCCGAGGCGCTCGCCGTGATAGCCCGCGCGCAGCGGCTCCCACCACGCCCGGTTGGCGAGATACCAGCGCACGGTCTTCTCGAGGCCGCTCTCGAAATTCTCGCGCGGGCGCCAGCCCAGCTCGCCGTTAAGCTTGGCGAAGTCGATGGCATAGCGCGCATCGTGGCCGGGCCGATCGGCGACATAGCGGATCAGCCCCTCCCGCGCGCCGATGCCGGCGTCGGGCACGAGGTCGTCCAGAACCGTGCAGATCGCCTTCACCACGTCGATATTGCGCTGCTCGCTGGCGCCGCCGACGTTGTAGCTCTCGCCCGGCCGGCCGGCGGTGGCGATGAGCACCAGGGCCTCGGCGTGATCCTCGACGAACAGCCAGTCGCGCACGTTCTCGCCCGTGCCATAGATCGGCAGCGGCGCGCCTTCGAGGGCGTTGAGGATGACGAGGGGGATCAGCTTTTCCGGATAATGGTACGGCCCGTAATTGTTGGAGCAGTTGGACATCACCGCCGGCAGGCCATAGGTGTGGTGCCACGCCCGCACCAGATGGTCCGAGGCCGCCTTGGTCGCCGAATAGGGTGAATTCGGCTGATAGGGGGTGTCCTCGCGGAACAGGCCCTCCGGGCCGAGGCTGCCGAACACCTCGTCGGTGGAGACGTGGTGGAAGCGGAAGCGCTCCTGCCGCGCCGCCGGCAGCGCCCCGTAATAGCGCAGCGTCTCCTGCAGCAGGGTGTAGGTGCCCATCACGTTGGTGGCGATGAAGGTGCCCGGCCCGTCGATGGAGCGGTCGACGTGGGACTCGGCGGCAAGGTGCATGATGAGGTCGGGCTGGAAGGCCTCCAGCGCCTGGCGCACCGCCGGCCCGTCGCAGATGTCCGCCTGCTGGAAGCTGTGGCGCGGCTCCTCCCAGACCGGAGCGAGGGAGGCGAGATTGCCCGCATAGGTAAGCTTGTCGAAGGTGAGCACCTCGTGGCCCAGCCCCACCAGATACCGCACCACCGCCGATCCGATGAAGCCCGCCCCACCCGTCACCAGCACCTTCATGGCACTCACGTCCTGCCCCCGCCCCAGGTGAAGGGGCTGTCGAAATCCTTGAGGCGCGGCAGGATCTTGTCCTTGTCGGACAGGAATGCCGCGGCGGCGTCGATGGTCCAGTCGATGGCGAGGTCGGGATCGTTCCAGAGGATCCCCGCCTCGCTGTCGCGATCGTAGACGGCATCCACCTTATAGGCGACCCGGGTGTCGGGAGCGAGGGTGCAGAAGCCGTGGGCAAAACCGTGGGGCACGAACAGCTGCTCGCCGCCCTCGGCGGTCAGGCGCTCGCCCACCCACCGGCCATAGGTCGGCGATCCCTTGCGGACATCCACCGCCACGTCGAACACCGCCCCCGCCAGCACCCGCAGCAGCTTCGCCTGGGCGAAGGGGGGCGCCTGCAGGTGGAGGCCCCGCACGGTGCCCACCCGCGCCGAGCCGGACTCGTTGTCCTGCACGAAATCGGCAGCAATGCCGGCGGCCGCAAAGCGCGGCCGGGCGTAGGTCTCGCAGAAATAGCCGCGCGCGTCGCCGATGCGGGGCGGCTTGACCAGAATGACCTCGGGAATGGCAAGCGGCGTGAAGGCGGTCATGGAACGTCCGGCGGCAGCCCAGGGGGAGCGGGGTGCGGATGGGGCACCCCCGCGCCCTGCTTACAGCGCCGCGCGGCCGCATTCAAACGGCAGAACCGCCACGCCCGACGCTGGAATAGCGGAAGCCCAGCGCCGCCATCTCGTCCGGCCGGTAGATGTTGCGCAGATCCACCACCACCGGCTCGGCCATGATGCGGCGGATGCGCTTGAGGTCGAGGGCGCGGAACGCATCCCACTCGGTGACGATCACCAAAGCGTCGGCGCCCTCGGCCGCCTGGTAGGGCGAATCCACATAGGTGACGTTCTCCAGCACCAGCTTCGCCTGCTCCACCCCTTCCGGATCGTGGGCGAAGATCTCCGCGCCGGCATCCTGAAGCGCGGTGACGATGGCGATGGAGGGCGCGTCGCGCATGTCGTCGGTGTTGGGCTTGAAGGTCAGGCCCAGCACGCCGATCTTGCGGCCGCGCACGGTGCCGCCGAGCGCCTGGATGACCTTGCGCGCCATGGCGCGCTTGCGCTGCTCGTTGACCGAGACCACCGTCTCGACGATCCGCACCGGCGCGTCATAGTCCTGCGCCGTCTTCATCAGGGCGAGCGTGTCCTTGGGGAAGCAGGAGCCGCCATAGCCCGGCCCCGCATGCAGGAACTTCGATCCGATGCGATTGTCGAGGCCGATGCCGCGGGCCACGTCCTGCACGTCCGCGCCCACCTTCTCGCACAGGTCGGCGACCTCGTTGATGAAGGTGATCTTGGTGGCGAGGAAGGCGTTGGCGGCGTATTTGGTGAGCTCGGCGGTGCGCCGGGAGGTGAACAGCAAGGGCGCCTGATTGAGGTAGAGCGGCCGGTAAAGCTCCGACATCACCGTCCTCGCCGCCTCGTCGTTGGTGCCCACCACGATGCGGTCGGGCCGCTTGAAGTCGGCGATGGCCGCGCCCTCGCGCAGAAACTCCGGATTGGACACGACGGCGAACTGCCCGTCCGGGCGCGCCTCGCGCAGCAGGCGCTCGACCTCGTCACCGGTGCCCACGGGCACCGTGGATTTGGTCACCACCACCGTATAGCCGTCCAGGGCGGCGGCGATGTCCCGCGCCGCCTGGTGCACATAGGACAGGTCCGCATGCCCGTCGCCCCGGCGCGACGGCGTGCCCACGGCGATGAACACCGCCTCGGCCGCCCGCACCGCGTCGGCGAGGTCGGTGGTGAAGAACAGCCGCTCGGCCTGGACATTGGTGGCGACCAGCTCGGCGAGGCCGGGCTCGAAGATCGGCAGCTCGCCCCGCTTCAGCGCCTCGATCTTGCCGGCATGCGTATCGACGCAGGTGACGATATGGCCGAAATCAGCAAAGCACGTGCCGGAAACGAGGCCAACATACCCGGCACCAATCATCGCGACGCGCATCGTTCATCCATCTCAAGAGCTGCTGGCGCCCGGAAGCCACTTCCCGCTGCACCCGGCCCGCCGGTCCTGCGATCCGGCTGGGTCGGGTGGATGGCCTGAGCGGTCATCGAAAGGCCCCCGCTCGCGCGGGATTGGTCAGTAGAACTGTCTGAAACGCGGTACTGGCGAACCGAATAGTCGGTTGCTCCGCATTTCTCAACTCTACTTCCGATATGGCCTCGATTTAGTTTCACTTTTTTGGTGCCGTGACACCATTGCGCGCCGCCGCCGCCCGTAACGCCGTCAATTCCGCCGATAAACGTCGTCGAGACGCACGATGTCGTCTTCCCCAAGGTAGGTCCCGGTCTGCACCTCGATCAACTCCAGCGGGATGCGGCCCGGATTGGCGAGGCGATGCACGGTGCCGATGGGAATATAGATGGACTCGTTCTCGTTCACCGTGAACTGGCGGTCCGGAAGGGTCACCTCGGCGGTCCCGCGCACCACGATCCAATGCTCGGCCCGGTGATGATGCTTCTGCAGCGAGAGGATGCCATCGGGCTCCACCACCAGCTTCTTCACCTGGAAGCGCTCGCCCTGGCACACCGTCTGGTAGGTGCCCCAGGGGCGGTGGATGGTGAGATGCTCCTCGACCTCGTTGCGGTTGGAGGCCTTGAGGGTGTTCACCAGCCCCTTCACGTCCTGGCTGCGGTTGGTGGGCATGACCAGCACCGCATCGTCGGTGGCCACCACCGTCACGCTGTCGAGGCCGATGCAGGTGACCAGCGGGCCATCGGAGCGCACGTAATTGTCGCGGCTGTCGAGCAGCGTCACGGCGCCCTTGGTGACGTTGCCGTCGCCATCGGACTCGCCGATCTCGTGCACCGCATCCCAGGAGCCGACGTCCGACCAGGTGAAGGTGCCGCGCACCGCCGCGGCGCGGCTGGTGCGCTCCAGAACGGCGAAGTCGATGGACTTCGACGGCGCGCCGCGGAACGCCTTCTCATCGAGGCGGACGAAACCGAGATCCTCCTCCGCCCCCTCCACCGACTGGATCGCGTGGGCGGCGATCTCCGGCTCGAAGGCCTGCGCCTCGGACACCAGCAGGTCGGCGGGAAACAGGAAATTGCCGGAGTTCCAGAGGTAGCCCTCGTCCAGATAGCGCTGGGCGGTGGCGGCGTCCGGCTTCTCGACGAACGAGGCGACCTGGTAGGCCCCGTCTGCGGCGAGCGGCGCGCCGAGCTTGATATAGCCATAGCTGGTGCGGGGCGAATCAGGGGTGATGCCGAAGGTCACGATGTAACCCTCCGCCGCAGCAGAGGCCGCCGTCGCCACCGCCTGCCGGAACTTGTCCGCCTCGAGCACCACATGGTCCGAGGCGAGGGCCAGTACTAGCGTCTGCGGGCCGTAGCGCCGCGCCACATAGGCCGCGGCGGCGACCAGCGCGGGCGCGCTGTCGCGCCGCGCCGGCTCGAGCAGCACGGTCGGCTTCATGCCGATGGCCTCGGCCTGACGCTGCGCATAGAAGCGATAGTCGTTGTTGGTGACGATGACCGGATCGTGGAAATCCGCCCCCGGAGGCGTCCGCAGGAGGGTTTCCTGGAACAGGGTGCGGTCCGATGTGAGCGCAAGGAACTGCTTCGGCAGGCTGTTGCGCGACAGCGGCCAGAGCCGCGTTCCGGTTCCACCCGCGAGTACGACAGGGACGATTTTCATCATTCAGCCCTCAATACCCCACGAAAGCCCGGCGACCTTCCATAGCCGACGGGAATACACACGAATGCGCCGCGCCGCCACCTCATTTTGCACCGCACGCTCGGCCAGCGGCGGCTGGAAAGCGTGCTGCCAGCGACGGATTATGTTGCAAGTGTCGCATCCTAAGCGCCTTGCGGCAGGCCGCTTCGCCCCCGGCCAAAGGGCGCGATCGCGGGAATTTTGCGTTGCAGCAGAATGTGGCATGGCCTATAAAATTTCAAGGATGCAGGCGTGAAGGGCCGAACTTCATGTCCGCCAAGCGAGGTCCATCCAAGTGTCTCGCCGTAGATTCGCCCCGGCTGGCTGCGGCGCATTACCTGCTAAAGAGGAACATTCGCGAGGGACAACTTTAGATTTACAGGCCTCCGAACCACTACAGGCGTGCCCGCAAGCAACGATAAGTTTTATGTTGGTCCTCAAGTTGACCGGGTTAATGGAAGTGTCGTTGACGCTGTCGTAACGTCCACGTCCGACGCTTCATCTTCATCAGGACGCGTCCTGATGAAGATTTCATCACGCGTAGGCCCACGACCCGGAAGGTTAGATCCACGAACCAAGCCTAGAGATTGGTGCATGGCGGGCCAGATCGCCGCGCGTCGGGGGCAAACTTGGGTTGGCGTCGTCGTTTCACATGGGTTCGAGCCCGGCTATAGGGTTGCTGATCCATCATGGGGCGCGTGTGTGAAGGGGAAAGGCCGATGACAGCGGTTCGAAGCGGGCCGATGTCGTCACTTCGTCATTGGGCGCACCGTACAGCCTGCCGGAAGCAAACGGCGGCGCGCGGAATGAGAGGTGGAGCGGTATGGGGCTGATGGCTGA
>JAFIHR010000454.1 GCA_017849325.1 Xanthobacter autotrophicus
CCTGGCGCGGCGGGCGGTGGTATCGAGCTCCATGTTGCCCTCGCGCAGGGCGGTGCCGAGCGCGGCGCCCGGCCGCCGCAGCAGGGCGCGCACCCGGGCGATCAGCTCGTCCATGTTGAAGGGCTTGCGCAGGTAGTCGTCGGCGCCGCCGTTGAGCCCCGCGACCACCGCCTCCGCATCGTCGCGGGCCGTGAGCAGCAGGATGGGGGTCGCGAGGCCGCGCTTGCGCAGGAGCGCGAGCAGGTCCATGCCGTCGAAATCCGGCAGGCCCAGGTCGAGGACGATGGCATCATAGGAGGTAGCACGCAGCGCCGCCTCCGCATCGGCGGCCCGGCACACGGGATCGATGGCATAGCCCGCCCCCTTGAGCGCCTCGGCGGTCAGCGCGCTGAGCCGCGCATTGTCCTCGACAAGAAGAATCCGCATCGCGCTGCCTTGAGCCGGTTTTCCCCCATAGGAAAGAAAATTGTGGCGCAAAAACAACTCGGATTGGTTCTCCTTTGCAGGATCGGCGGATTGATCTGGATCAATACTTATGGCCCGTCGTCCGGAACTTGACGTTAGGTCGCCGACCATGGCCAATTCACCCTACGGCATGCCCTCCAGGGCGCGAGAAAGCTTGGCACGACTGGGCGCCGGACAATTCGGATGGGTTTCGCGTGCGCCTGCGCGGGTCGGGATGGTGGACTTCCTGGCGTGCTCGGCCAGCTTCCGGCCACGCATAAGTTGAGCCCATCGATCGGACGAGGGTCTGCTCGAAAAAAGCTGCGCCCGCCGGCCGCGCGGTTCGTGACGTTCGAGCAGGTCGGCGGCCATCGCGGCTGATCGGTCGCGCCTCCAGCCTCAGCGTGACGCCGATGGAGCCCGTCCCATCGGGCGGTTTCCTCGGCATGGATCGTCATCACCCATTTGGGGGTCGTGGCCGACCGCAATCCCCGCCATCCTGACGCAGGTCGGGATAATTTGCGGAGCTGATGCACCATCGTCGATCCGCACGTCCCGCAACATAGGACGGCGGTGATGTTTGATTATTGCCCAGACGATGTTCGCACAAAAGTCATTACGGATTGTTATGATCAAGGAAATATAGACCCTCTAGATCGATGGACCGGAGTTGGAGAGTTTTCCACTCTCGAAACAATTTCCGTCTCGATCCCTTTCAAAGAATATCCCGGCACAGGATCGGCCCGGATATCATCGGCTCATACCGGGATGGCGCGGCCTTCAACGGAGTGAATTTCGCCAGCCAGTATTATCTCTCGCTATCCTCTCATTTATATATCGTAGCTGCCGCCAAGGCCGCCGCAAATGACTTTGGCGTCCATAGCGCCGGATCGGCGAGCCTGATGGGGAATACTTCTCTTTCCGTCGAACTGGAGAAGCGGCTCGGGGAATTTCTCGGCTATGAGTCCGTGACAGTCTTTCCGATCGGTTGGGCGGCCGGCTGCGGCGCCGTCAAGGCGCTGGTCCGCAAGGGCGATCATGTCTTGATCGACCTCCTCGCCCACGCCTGCCTCCAGGAAGCGGCGCGGGATGCCACCGACAAGGTGCATGTCGTGCCGCACCTTTCCGCCGACGCGATCGAGCGCCGCCTCGTCCGCATCCGCAAGGAGGACCCCGACAGCGGCATTCTCGTTGTCACCGAGACCCTGTTCTCGATGGACAGCGATACGCCCGATATCCGCGCCATCCAGGAGCTGTGCCGCACCCATAAGGCGACCCTCTTCGTCGATTGCGCCCACGACCTCGGCGCCATGGGTGCCACCGGACGCGGCGTGCTGGAGGAACAGGAGCTGATCGGCGGTGTCGACGTCCTGATGGGCTCGTTCTCGAAGACCTTCGCATCCAATGGCGGGTTCGTCGCCTGCAACAGTCCGGCGCTGAAGTTCGGTCTGAGATCCAATTGCGGTCCCTCGACCTTCACCAATGCGATGACCCCCATTCAAGCTGCGGTCGTGCTCGCGGCGCTGGCCATCGTGTCCGGCAATGAAGGGGCCGTCAGGCGCAAGCGCCTGGTCCACAATGTCGAGCGCCTGCGAGCGGGGCTTCGGGACAAGGGATTTGAGCCGCTCAGCCGCCCAAGTGCGATCGTACCCGTCATCCTCGGCAATATGGAACGCGCGCGGCTGATGACACGACACGCGCTCGAGCAAGGCGGGATCGTAAAGCTGGTCGAGTATCCGGCTGTCTCGACGAGCACGGCCCGCTGGCGGCTTCAGGTGATGACGGACCATGACGACGACCATATCGACCGCGTGATCGAAGTTGCCTGCCTCGCACGCGACCGCGCCGCCCAGCATCTGGAGGAGATCCGTCGTATCGAGAACCAAACGCGCGAGGTGGGCGCGTCCTAGCGGCGGGAGCGAGGAAGGGTCGATTTCGATAGAGCTGGCCCCGATATTCGACGGCGGCCGCATGCCGACCTTCCTCGGCGTTTGGACATCGCGCAATCCGGCCCTGAGATGGCGGCTATGGCGGGGCGGATCGGCGCGCGATTTCCATTTGCCCTCCCAGGCGCACAGGGCGCAGCGCCGGCACGAACGCCGCCATGCGCCCTCGGCAAGATGACCCCTCCAGGAACATCGCAGGCAGCTACGCCGCGCTGGCGGGTGCGCGCCTCATCGGCTGAAGCGGGACGGTTCGCGGGGGCCGCTCCAACGGCCCGAAAACAGCCGGACCAGTTCAGCCTGCCGGTGGGTGCCCGCTTTCGCAAAGATGTTCTTGAGCTGCGCGCGAACGGTTTCGCGCGCGATGCCGGACCCCTGCGCGATCTTTTCGATGTTGTCGCCGTCGGCAATCGCGCGGGCCACCCGTGCCTCGGCCGGCGTCAAGTCGAACAAGCCTTCAAGGAGCTGTTGCGAGGGCGCCGCGCCGGGCGTCATCGGCGTGACCAGAACGATGGCGGTGGCTGCTGAAAACACGTCGTGGGCAGCGCCGCGAATAGGCAGTACATGGACCACGGCCGCATCGCGCCCTTTCCCGGCGGGAAGCGGGATCGACTGGACACCGCCGCCGACCCGGGCCGCGATCCGGCCAAGCGCGTCGCCAAAAAGCTTGTCGGTGGTCGCGTCCACGAAAGAAAAGCGATCCAGCCGATCCCTGAAGCGCTCGGGAATGTGCGCTTCCAGGAGCGGGTTCGCGGCCAGCAGGCGATGCCCGGATCCGAGGATCGCCGCCGGCAGCCCGACAAGCCCAAGGGCTTCGGCCGCGGCACGGACCCGCTCGAGCACGAAACGCGCCGAGAAGGCGGCAGCGCGCGCAATGTGCGGGCGAAGCTGATCGGGCCGCGCGACCTCCGCACGCGAGACCGGCCCATCGCCAAACCGTCGCTCAATGGTCAGGAACAGGGCATCGCCGCCCGGCACGAAGACCGACGTGCCGGCGCACCAGCCCAAGCCGCGGGTGCGCAGAAAATCCACATAAAGCGGGTCCCGCTCCAGTTCTTCTTCGGTGAAGACGTCGTGACCCGTGAGAAACCCCGGATATCTGAGGGCGGAGGGCCCGCGGGCTGCGTTGGTTCATCTCCGGCCGGCCGAGCGCGGCAAACTCGTCCAGGATGCGGGACATGACCGGCGTTCCGACCCAGCGGATGCCCTGGGGCGGAAGCTGAACAATGCCGCCCCGCAGCCGGTCACCACCGATGACAGCGTCTCAAGGGCGCGCGGCCAGAGCTCGGGAGCCGCCGATGCCGCATAAATCTCGTCGACAAGCGACAGAAGTGGCTCCCCAGCCGTTTGCCCCGACCTTTACACCTAGAACGAGCATCAGGCGTCGCATCCCACGACTTCCATTGCGTCTGCAACAGCCTGCAAGCCCCACCGCCGCGTTTCAGACCCATTCGGCGAAGAGGCTCAGTTGGGCCCTTAGAGGCGGCCGTTCTCGGAGTCCGAGAAGGGTCAGCTCGGCCAACGAACGGCGAGCGCATCGTTCCACGGACAGTATTTTCCAAGACTGTGGAGGCACGGATAGCGCCCGACACCTGCATCCATCACGCCTCCACCAGCCGGTATCCCACCCCCGGCTCGGTGATGATGAAGCGTGGGTTGGTGGCATCGTCACCTAGCTTGTCGCGGATGTGGCCAATGGCGATGCGCAGATAGTGGGTGTCTCCGGCGTGGGCCGGGCCCCACACCGTCGTCAGGAACTGACGATGGCCGATCAGCCGCCCGGGATAGCGGGCGAGCAGGGCCAGCACGTCGAACTCCTTGCGGGTGAGCTTCACCTCGGCGCCGTCCACCCGGACCGTGCGGCTGGCGAAGTTCACCGCGAGCGGGCCGATCACCTGTTCCGTGGGCTCGGCGCTGCGGTCGAGCCGGTTGCGCAACAGCGCGCGCAGGCGCGCGAGCAGCTCGCCCGTAGAGAAGGGCTTGGTGACGTAATCGTCGGCGCCGGCATCGAGGGCGGCAATCTTCTCGCTCTCCGCGTCCCGCACCGAGAGAATGAGGATCGGCACCCGCGACCAGCCGCGAATGGCCGCGATCACCTCCTTCCCGTCCATGTCCGGCAGGCCGAGGTCGAGCACCACGCAATCGGGCGCCGAGGTGGCC